>CAZILI010000124.1:0-1457 GCA_964539965.1 uncultured Burkholderiales bacterium
CGAATCGCCGGCGTCGACGTTGTCCTGGTTTCCGATGCTTCCACTATCCATCCTTTGCCCCGAGGCCTTGTTCCAGTAGCCGTCTGTCGATAGGATCGCAAAATTCTTCTGGCACGAATATTGGACGGGATCTTCCGACATGCCGGAGTTAATCCCGGTCTTGATCCCTGCGAAGTGGCGACCGACACGAGACAGGGCTTCGCGCAGCGGTGTCCAGCTGTGGCCTTCCTGGCTGTATAGTTTTGCGAGCCATTGCTTTTTCGCCGCACCGTCGAAGGTTTGAATTTTTTGATACTTATCGCTCTTCACCGTGGTACCAGAACTGTCGCAAGAAGAGCCCGCGTCGGGACAGATCGTAAGGAAGCCGACTCGATAGGTATCGTCGAGAGCGGAAAAGGCTTGCCCGGCCGCAGACTTGGCCATCTTTATTCGCGTGCTGTAGTAGGCAAGCCAATTGGCGAAATTGGTCATTTCTTGCGCGTAGGTGCGCGTCGCACCCGTGGGGCCAGGGTATGACGCCGAAGTGCTCTTGATGTCCGTTCGTACTAAGCCCCCCATCTTGAGATACGTGAAAGAGCCGCTCCTGATTGCCTGACAGGTCCGCAGCCCTGAGTCGGAGCACCACTGTATCCCGCCGGTCATGGTGTAGTAGTAAGGCGCACCGGTGGTATTCATGGCGTACTTGAACGTGCTATCTGGATAGTTGTATCCCGCACTGACCGTCGGACTCGTTGCATATCCGAGCCCATTGCGTCGGCACTTGTTCACGTCTTCGAACTCGCTCCCGGAGCGGGAGGACCTGTCGCAATAGACTTTGTCGGGAAACCTGGTCAGGTCCACTGTATTGGTACTTAGAAAGGGATCCTGCGAGACCCTGGTCCAGTTGGACGTATTTGCCGCGTTCTGTGTAGCCATCGGCGTGACCCCGTCCGTCGCGCTCACCGCAGGTTCATAGTTGATCTTTGGGTCGTAGTAGATGGCGTTGAATTGGGCGGTGTAGTAGAGCGTCTCGGCGTCGCCGCCAGACTTGCAGGACACGCTTGTGGCCCTGTCTCTCCTGGTATCCCAACCCTTGCAATAGGATCCCGTGACGTAGTCCGGCATGTACGAGTTCTCCATACTTCCTGAATCGTCGAGCACGAACATGATATTGGGTTTGATTGTCGTCGCACCCGCCGTGACGAGCGGGGAAGACGCGATTTCGACTGCATGGCCGATTGACGCTCCTACCACAAGAAGCAGTGTCGTTCCGAGTCCCTTTGCGAGACGGAGCTGGATTTGAGTGGTCATCTTTATAGTCCTCGGTAGTCCGTGTTTGTGCGCGCGGCCAAGCATTCTTAGAACGCCATCACTTGCACGAAGGTGATCGTATTTTTGGGATCGGTAACGCGTGCTGTGATTCGATAGTTGGTCGACTCTGTGTTGATCTTTTGCGTACCCGCCCCCATGCTGTTCCC
>CAZILI010000124.1:1557-9593 GCA_964539965.1 uncultured Burkholderiales bacterium
GATAGTTGGTCGACTCTGTGTTGATCTTTTGCGTACCCGCCCCCATGCTGTTCCCAAGCTCT
The DNA here is from genome assembly GCA_964539965.1 of uncultured Burkholderiales bacterium. Classification (GTDB taxonomy): domain Bacteria; phylum Pseudomonadota; class Gammaproteobacteria; order Burkholderiales; family JALYOK01; genus CAZILI01. The sequence continues at coordinate 1,620 of CAZILI010000124.1, forward strand.
GTCTTGGCATTCGATTCGTTCTTGCGTTTTGCGCAGCGTGCGCCGGCCGCCTCGGGGATGCACATACGTTCTATGACGTGCTCAACGTGATTCCCAGCAGCGTCGGTTCCAAGGTCGAAAGACTTCGACCAGTCATACGTTCTCCAGTCACGGTCCGCCGCGAATGCGTAGTACCCTGCGCCGTTGTCTTTGGTGACCACTCCTGTCTCGGCGTTGGCCTTCAGCCAACTGATCGCGGCATCGATAGCGGCATCGCTGGCCTGAATCGAGCCTTGCCGGTACGCGAGATTTCCGGCGATGAGATTGCCGGTGTCGACGGTGCGCATGAGCCCTATCCCCGCAAGCGTCATCGCCACGAGCACGATCAACGCGATCAACATGACTACGCCCCGCTCTTGATTTGGGAATGCGAATCTCGTCTTCCGACAGGGGAAGGAATAGTTTGGGGGGTTCACGTTTAGGGTCTCCAAATCATGCTTCGCAAGGGAATGACGCTCTCATAGACTTTAAAGCGATAGTGCCGGTCGTCTGAAGAGAGTGCGTGGGAAGGGCCCGCGGTGCCGTCGGGATTGGTCCATAGGCGGATCGACGTGTTGTCCGTCACTACTTCCTTCTCGTATTGGCCGCTACGAACTACGATCCCCACGTGCACTGCACGGACCTGCTGGGCGAGCAGCGACGTCAGCGCGTTTGCGGCCCATGCTCCGGTTGGCTCTTGCCAGGTGTCGACGAAATCGTCGTTGTTCGTATCGATCCCGTATTGGGCCTGTAGGCTCACAATTCCGTCCGAGAATTCCGGCAGGCAGGCAGGGTCGGGTGCGCAAGGATTGAGGTTGTCGCCGACTTTGAGACGTCCGCCATCGACAACGTACCAGCGGGAAACGATCTGGCCCAGCTTGTGAACGACCGCGTCTTCCTTGTCGTAGCTCACGCCCATGCCGCCGTACTTGTTGAAGATCGCTTCCTCCGTCTTGCCGTACCGGTTGGTATAACTGCCTTTGTGGACATGTTCGACTTTGTTTCCCCCGGGGACGGCTGTCACTTGGCCGATTTGGCAAGGGTGGTCGGTTTGCGAGAGCACAAACAAATCACCGGGCCTAAACCCGTAGTCGTTTGCGGTTGCTAGCACGTCGCCGTTGCCCGCGTAATTCCCTGCCAGTTGCACCGGATTCGAAAGCGCGTTGTAAGTGGTGTAGATAAACTCGACCCGGTCGCCCCCAGCGGTCGCGTTCTGGGTAATGATCACAGGCTTGATCCCGGCGGGAAAAGCAGGAGGCGGCAGCGAAAAATTCTCGGTCCCTGCGGGGAAAGTCTCGTTGTAGCCGTCGAGACTGCAACCGAGCTGAATCAAGTCCGAGAATCCGTAACCTGCTTGACGCAAGTCTCGCTCAATCGAAAACATGGCGATCGCGCCGTTTTGTTGCGCATCTCCACTGCCGGATGTCGTGCGTCGATACGATTCCGAAACGGCGAAGACTTGGAAGATCACGAGCGTGCCGACTAGCGCGATGACAATGCCGACCATTAGCTCGACAAGGCTAAATCCTCCGTGGGCGGCCTTAGCTTGATGAAATAGTTGCTTGGACATGAAGGTGCTTTCCGCAGCCTAGGGGTTCTGAGCGGGTTGCAGTTGGGCGAGCGCGACGTACTGATGCCGAACGCTGTCTTGCGGCGCTTTCCAGGTGATCGTGACGGTGACTCGCTTGCTGGCTGCGCCGACTGCAGCGAAGTTCACCGTTGCATTCGCATCGGGCAATCCCGTCGCAGAATTGCTCAGGTCCGCAAGCCATGTCTTGAATTTCGGCCCTCCAGTCGCGTAGTTCGCTTCGAGGGTAGCCAGGTTGTCCACCCACATCTGCGCGATCACCTTGTTGGCATGAAAAGTCGCGTCAGCTCGATACTTCGCGTCACCGGTGTTTTTCACCGCTGTCGCCATCATTCCGACCAGAGCCAAAATACCAAGCGAAAAGATAAGGATGGCGATAAGTGCTTCCAGCAACATCACACCGCGCTGTTTCGTCAATCTGGTTTGCTGTTTCATGATGTCCTTCGGCTTAGACTCAACACGCGCGCGGGTCGCCAGCCGTCACTGCGGGATCGCACATCCTGATTTGACCGGCCGGGCTAACCAGGACTCTCATGCAGCGCACTTCCCCGTCTGCAGCTTCGTGCCGGCAAGATCCGGTCGTCGGGTTGGAGATATCGATTCGGTTAAGAGCAGCTACGGGCACGCCAGCGATCAGTCCGTTTGTTTCGATCCGTCCCAAACCGTTGAAGGCCAGCGCGTTCGCGGCGCCATCGGCGTTTGTCGACGAGGTAAATACGTTGCCGGTTCCGTCCTCCCGCCCCTTCTTTTGGATCACGAGTGGGTTCACGACGTCGGACGCGTCGGCGTCGCACGCGCCAGAGGGATCCGCGCGGCTCACAATCCAGTTCGGAGCATTGCCGTCGACTTCGCACCTGGCGTCCATCGTGCTAACTAGCTGAAAGCGGACAATTCCGTTTCGGCGCAGCGCTTCTGTGCGGGCCAGCTGCAGTCCACTCACGATGGATTCCGCAGCGCTACGCACCTGAGCGTTTTGTATCCACGCACGATAGCTGGGCGCCGCCACCGCCATCAGTATCCCCAGCACGGCGATCGCGATCATGAGTTCGATCAGCGAGACGCCGCGGTAGCTCGAAGGATTGGTTAACATCCATCGCCCTTCTTGGTAACCCAGCGAGTCGCCGCGCAGCCTGCGCCGTCGAAACTCGTTGTGCGTTGGTTGTTGGCCTGGTCGACGGTGTAGGTGTATGCGCCAGCACCGCCCAATCCCTGCCCGGAAGCGCTCGCCGCCCGGATCGTGTAAGTCGTCGCGGTTAGCGTCGGGCAGCTGTAGGAGAAGTGGTGAGCTCCGGTAGGCGCAGCGCAGGGGAATGTCGCGTACGTCCTGTTGTCCTGGTACCACTGCTCGGCGCGCACACGCATATCCGCCAGGTTGGTCGGGCCCTCTATCAACTTGCCGCGAACCACGTAGTTCGTGTACGCCGGAACTGCGATGGACGCGAGAATCGAGACGATCGCAACGGCGACGAGCAACTCAACCAGCGTGAAACCCCGATGTCGGTACATGGACCACTCCTGTCTGCAATGTTGCCAATGGTAGGGATGCGTACCCTGAGCACCAAAGAGATCCCGATGAGCGCAAACTCAACAAAGACAAGCGGCCAAACTGTGTCGAACTTGTTACGCCCAAATAGGAACTGGGGATTGGGTATTGGACGGAAGGTGTCTGAATGGCGCCTAAGCCAGGACAGGAGATAACCAGAGCAAGACCTAGGTATTCCCTAGGCAGATGGCGGACATGCAAGCTGCTTTGGTTCAATTGACAGGGGAGATCGACTTGCCTATATCGTATCCATGACTCTCAATAACAATAAGATTTTAAAGAAGATTACGCTCTCCTCTCTAGTTTCATTGCCCGAAGTTCTGCTGCACCTTCTCGCAGTTCTGGGCAGACCCGGGAACAATCCCGAATACGAAGAGATCGCTGCGATCATGCGCAATGATCCGCCGCTTTGCGCAAGAGCACTCGATCTGGCTTACCCTGCCCACATCACCAATCCGAAACGACTGGCCTCCTTGGCAGAAGTTCTCTCCGAGATAGGGCTGGATTCGCTCAAGACACTAGTTCACGCGACCGCAGTAAACCAAGTGTTCTACCGCGCAGGTGAGACGGCGCAGTCGATCCTGTCGAGAGGATGGTGGCGCTGGGTTCGCGCGGCGCATGTAGCGCGCGCCCTTGCCGAGCGAGTGAACTACGCGGCCCCCGACGAGGCCTATCTCGCCGTGCTTGTGGCCGATATCGGTAGGCTGGCGCTGGCTGCAAATTGGCCGGTAGCCTATCAAGCGTTCCTTAACGACGAGACCGACTTGGCGGAGGCCGAAAAGGAGCGTCTGCACTTTGGCATGACGATGGATGCGGCTACGAATTCGATAGTCGGCCACCTCAACATCGCGTCGTTCATGGCCGATGCCCTCAGGTACAAGGGGGCACGCTACGACCGCCTCGTCACGGCTCATAGGTTGGTCCAGATCGTCTATCTGGCAATTGCAATCGCCACATGCGTGGACGCGGGAGAGCCGTTGCCATTCGCCTCTGCTGAGGAGCTACTCGCTCTCGGCGCCGCTGATGTTGAGCACCTCGTCGCCGTCAGCGCAGACGAGATGGCGAAAGCCGCCACGTTGCTCGGCGTCCCTGACAAGGCTACGTCTCCCGACGTGTTGACGCTGGAAAAGCTGAAGCGCGTCAGGCTTGCCAATGAAGTGCGCGAAATTGGTCTCTTGTCGCGCATGCGCCCGAATTTTTCCGGGCTGAAAGACGAGGCCGCTGTCTTCGGCGCCCTGCGCAAGACCCTTCACATACTCTTCGACTTCACTCATCCGATATTCTTTCGGCACGACCAGGAAAGCGCGGCACTGATGGGTGTCGCGCTCCCTGGGCAAAGCGATTTGGTGAATCAGCTGTCCGTCTTTCCGACGGCGTCGAACAGCCTGATAGCAGAGGCCTTCAGAAATAAGGAAGCCCTCCACAGCAGCCTGCGGGGAGATGTTGAATCGGCTTCCATCCTCGACGACCAAATAATCCGCCTTACCGGGCAAGACGGTATTCTTTGCTTACCCCTAGTTGCAAAGGCCGAAGTGGTAGGAATGATCGCGCTGGGCTTGGCTCGAGAGCAATTGCCGCGTCTTGAGCCGCAATTGAAGCTGTTGACGGCGCTCAGCGCACAAGCTGGACTGGCGCTGGCGTCCAGCCGCAGGCGTGAAAGCCTTATGGCCGGCGGGGAGACGTCCGCGGATGGCGTCGCCGTATCCGCGAGCGCCGTGCAAAAAGCAGTCCGGGACGCCAGTAACCCGCTCGAAATAATCAAGAACTACGTGAAGATCCTGCGCTTGAAGCTCGCCGACGGTGAATCAACCGAGCACGACCTTGCGATCATCGATGATGAGATCGATCGCGCAAGCGCGATCTTGCGAAGCCTCGTCGATCCGGCCACGAAAAAACGACCGCCGTTGCCGTCTTGAGATTCCCGCGGGCAACTGTGTCAGGTCGCGTCTCTCGGCAAAAACGAAAGCCAACGCGAGTAGAGTCGTGCAGCAACTTCATTGAGGGCGCGCACGCGCGATTGCAGGTTCTCCTGGATTGCCCCGGAGCTTTGGACCGCCTCGCCCGGAGAAGCAGCGATTTCCACCGCGCCGGTGTCACACCAGGTGCGCACGAGATCTTCGGTCATCTCTACGTGAAACTGCATCGCCAAATGTTTACCGATAGAGAAGGCTTGGTTCTCGCAGTGGCGATTCGAGGCGATGCGTACCGCACCGGGCGGGATGCTAAAAGTTTCGCCATGCCAATGAAACGAATTGAACTCGCGGATCTCGCCAAACCATTGGCTGGCCTCAGGATGACTGCCGATCTGAACCAGTCCCCATCCAATCTCCTTAATCCGATTTGCCGAAACGACACCGCCCAGGGCCTTTGACATCAACTGGCCGCCCAAGCAATGACCCAGCAGCGGAACATTCTTCTCGACCGCGCCGCGTATCAGCGCCGACTCCGCCGCAATCCATGGCAGAGGATCATTGACGCTCATCGGTCCGCCCATGAATGCCAGCCCGGAAAAACTCGTTGGATCCGACGGCACGCGCTCGCCTTCATCAACTTTGATGACCCGCCATGGAATGCTATGCTCACCCAGGAAGGCTCCGAGGTATCCAGGCTCCTCAGTTCGGGCGTGACGGAATATGGCAACAGGTTTCATGACGAAGGCGGCTGACTTAGGTCGAGTAATTGTATCCGTGATCGCTCTCGGCGCGAGTTGCGCGCAGGCGGTCGAAGTGAACGTGGTCGGTTTGTTTGCGGGGAAAGCGCTGCTCGAGATAGACCGAAAGCCCGCAAAACTTCTCTCGGTGGGCCAGTCGATGGGCGGTGTGCGTTTGCTGTCGGCGGATTCCGACAGCGCTGCGATCGAAATCGATGGCGAACGTCGAGTCCTGCGCATGGGTCAGTCAGTGGCGCCACAGCCCAAGGGCAAGGGCACGAGGCAGACAACCGTACTTACGGCGGACTCGCGCGGACACTTTATCACCGCCGGGACCATCAACGGCGCGACCACGCGGTTCATGGTCGATACCGGCGCGAGCTCCGTTGCGCTGAGTTCTGCCGAGGCCAAGCGTCTGGGTATCTCGTACTTGTCCGGCCGACCGAGTTTCAGCCAAACCGCCAATGGCATCGTTCCGATCTACCTAGTCCAACTCGACACGGTGAAGGTCGGCGAGATTACGCTACACCAAGTGGAAGCCGCCGTCATCGAAGGCGAAGGCAGTCCGGTTGCGCTGCTGGGGATGAGCTTTCTGCAGCGGCTCGACATGCGGCGCGAGGGCGGAACCCTCACCCTCATCAAGAGCTATTGAGCGCTATGCGAGCCGCTTGTCCCGCTCGATCAGAGCGTAGGCAGAGTGATTGTGAATCGATTCGAAGTTTTCCGACTCTACCACATATCTCACGATGCGATCGTCGCGATTGAGCCGCGCCGCGACGTCGCGCACCATGTCCTCGACGAATTTCGGGTTGTCGTAGGCGCGTTCAGTAACGTACTTCTCGTCCGGCCGCTTTAGCAGTCCGTATAGCTCGCACGAGGCGCATTCCTCGGCGACGCCCACCAACTCCTCGATCCAGACGTGCGCGTTTGTCGTCGCCGTAATGGTGACGTGGGAGCGCTGGTTGTGCGCGCCGTAGTCTGAAATCTTCTTCGAGCAGGGACAGAGACTGGTCACCGGTACGACGACCTTCATCGTGAACTCTTGGTGACCGTGCTTGAGCTCACCGACGAAGGTCACGTCGTAGTCGAGCAAGGACTTGACTCCAGAGACGGGTGCCGCCTTGTTGACGAAATAGGGGAAGTTCATTTCGATGTGACCTGCCTCGGCTTCCAGGCGATGGGCCATGTCTCGCAGCATGCGACCGAAGGACTCGACGGAGATTTCGCGCTCGTGACCATTCAGAATCTCGACGAAACGCGACATGTGCGTACCTTTGAAGTGATGCGGTAGGTGCACATACATGTTGAACGTCGCAATCGTATGCTGCACGCCTGCGGCTCGATCGGCTACCCGCACCGGATGGCGAATGGCTTTGATCCCTACGCGATCGATAGCGATATGCCGCGTATCCGGCGAATTCTGCACGTCGGCGATGGCGAATGGCGCTTCTGGCTTGTTCATGCTTTCTCTTCCGTTAGGCAGGGCTTGCTTTGAGCATGGCGACGGCGTGCTGAGGGACCAGCTCGGCGAGCCGCGCCTGTATCGAGGCGAGGATGCCGTCTCTGTTGAGTCCACACTCGGCGAGCATCTGCGCCTGGTCGCCATGCTCGATGAAGGAATCCGGCAGCCCGAGTTGCAGGACCGGCAACACCACGCTTTGCTTCGCGAGCGACTCCGTCACGGCGCTTCCCGCGCCGCCGAGGACCGTGTTTTCTTCGACAGTCACCAGCAGCTCATGGCTCAGCGCCAGTTTCAGCACCAGGCTGTCGTCGATCGGTTTTACGAATCGCATGTTCGCCACGGTGGCGTTGATCGCCTCTGCCGCCTCCAGCGCCGGCGTGAGCACGCTGCCGAACGCCAGGATGGCCACACGCCGCCCCTCGCGCCGGATCTCTCCCTTGCCGATGGGCAGCGCGCTCATTTCGGCATCGATCGGAACACCCGGCCCGCCGCCGCGCGGATAGCGCACCGCGCTCGGCCCGCCGAGCGAGAACGCCGTGTACAGCATGTGGCGGCACTCGTTCTCATCCGCCGGTGTCATCACCGTCATTTGCGGCAAGCAACGCAGATAGGTAAGGTCAAAACTTCCCGCGTGGGTGGGACCATCGGCGCCCACCAGGCCGGCCCGATCGATCGCGAACATCACCGGCAGATTCTGTAATACTACGTCGTGA
>CAZILI010000125.1:0-9536 GCA_964539965.1 uncultured Burkholderiales bacterium
ACGAGTACTGCACGCTCTCCACGTCGCAGCGCGCGCCGGGATAGCGGTTCCAATACCAGGTGCCGCCCACGCCGTCGGCGGCTTCCAGCACACGGGCGCGAAAGCCCAAGCCACGCAGCCGATGCAGCATGTACATGCCGGCGAAGCCGGCGCCGACGATCAGGACGTCGAAGGAGTGCTCGGGCGAGGGTGCAGAATTCTGAGCGGACACGATGGCTGCGAGTCGATGAGAAAGCGCTGATTGTAGCCTGGCGCGCTCAAGCGCGCGGGCGCGAGGCGAGTTGCTCGCTCGTCATGCCGTAGAAGAACTTGGGCGCCGAGTCGGCCGGCCCGGGCCAGGGGTGCGCACGCAGCACCGCCTCGTCGATGTCCGCTCCCCAGCCCGGCGCGTCCGGCAGAAAGATGTGGCCGTCCTTGATGGTCGGCGGGCGCGTCACCAGTTCGCCCTTCCAAGGCACGTCGTCGATGTCGATTTCCATGATGCGCACGTTGGGCAGCACGGCGCACAGATGCAGCGAGTGCAGATCCGCCAGATGGCTGTAGTAGTTGTGCGGCGCGATGTTGATCTCGTAGGCTTCGGCCATGCGGCCGATTTGCACCGATTGCGAGAAGCCGTTCCAGGGCACGTCGATGATCGCGACATCCACGGCGTGCGCTTCGAGAAACGGGCGATACTGCCGCGTGCTCACCAGGCTCTCGCAGGAGGCCAGGCGGGTGGTGGTCGATTGCTTGATTTGCAGCAGCGCCTGCGGATCCCAGTTGTCGTACTCCATCCATTGCATGTCGAACTGCTCGAGCAACTTGCCAATGCGCAGCACCCCTTCGGTGCGGAAGTTGTAGATGAGATCCAGGCAGAGGCCTACCTTCGGTCCGACGGCGTCGCGAAACGTGCCGATGAGTTTTTCGATCGCATCCAAAATTTCCACCGTCGGCGCACCGTCGGTGGAGTTGATGCCGGAGCCGAAACCGGGGAAGTAGCAAGTCGCCGGCTCGCCCGGGATGACGATGTTGGTCTTCAGGGCGGTAAAGCCGCGCGCCACGACCTCCTTGCCGAGCGCCGTGATGTCGGCGTAGCTGGCGAGCGGCGGGGTGCCGAGCATCTTTCCCATCGCCGCGCGCGTCGTGCCGCAGTGCGACCAGTACAGCCGCACGCGATCGCGCAACGGCCCGCCGAACAGCTCGTACACCGGCACGCCGAGCGCCTTGCCCTTAATGTCCCACAGCGCAAGCTCGATACCCGCCATCGCCTTGTGGGTGAGGCCACCGAGATTTTGCCGCGTGGCGCGCAGCATGTCCCAGTACAAGCGCTCGATTGGCCGCGGATCCTGACCCACCAGCAGATGCGACAGATCGCGCACGCAACCGGCCAGCCCGTGCGGACTGCGGTTGTCGCTGCACTCGCCCCAGCCGACCAGGCCGTCGTCGGTCTCGATGCGTACGAAAGTCCAGGGGCGCCAGCCGCCGTCGCAATGGATCGCCTCTACGCGTGCAATCTTCATGTGTCGTCTCCCTATTGTGTGTCGGTTGCCCGCGGCCGGCCGACCAAGGTCGCGCCGCCGTCGACCACCAAGGTTTGCCCGGTGATGAAGCGAGCCTGCTCGGATAAGAGAAAGCGTACCGCTAGGCCTATATCCCAGCCGCTGCCTTCCATGTCCAGCACCGAGGCTTTGCGGCGCCGTTCGCGCGCCTCCGCACTCATGCCTTCCGCGCTCACCATGGGCGTGAACACCGGGCCCGGTGCCACGCAATTCACCCGAATCTGTTGCGGGCCATGATCGACCGCCATGGCGCGCGTCAACGCGATCACCGCGCCTTTCGAGGTCGAGTACGCCGTCAGTCCGCGCGGGCGCAACGCCGCGATCGAGGCGACGTTGACGATGGCGCCGCGGCCCGCCGTCTTGATCATGGCGGGAATGGCGTACTTCGACGTGAGAAACATGCTCTCGACGTTGACCTGCATGAGGCGGCGCCAAACGGCGGGATCCTCTTCGACCACGCTGCCGCGGCTGGCGATGCCGACGTTGTTGTCCAGGCAATCGAGGCGGCCGAACCGATCCAGCGCGTGCTCGACCATGGCCCGGCAAGCGCTTTCGTCGGTGACGTCGGCCGCAAAGGCGAGCGCTTGGCCGCCCTCGGCGGCGATCATCTCGGCGGTGCGCTGCGCCAAGCCGAGGTCGCGATCCACCGCAAGCACCTTCGCGCCGGCACGCGCCAGCAGGATCGCCGCCGCGCGTCCGTTGCCGATACCGTCGCCCGCCGCGCCCGCGCCGGCGACGATGGCGACCTTGCCGGAGAAGCCCAGATCGTCTGCTTGTTTCGATGTCATGATGGCAGCCGCGTTGTCTTGATAAGGAATCCAGATAATAAGGCCTGCGCGCCCGCTTGCGTCAATGGGGCGCCGTATAATGGCACGAGCCATGAACTCTCCCGACTTGCTCGTCCCACCTGTGATCGAGGCGCCCGCCCTGCGCGGGTTGCATTTCGACAATCGTTTCGTCGGCGAACTGCCGGCCGATACCGAGACCCGCAACTATCGGCGCCAAGTGCTCGCCGCTTGCTATTCGCGCGTCATGCCCACGCCGGTCGGCGCGCCGCGGCTGGTCGCCAGCGCCCGCGAGGTGGCAGAGTTGTTGGAGCTCGATCCGACTGCAAGCGCGAGCTCGGAGTTTGCTGCGGTGTTCTCCGGCAGCGCGCTGCTCGAGGGCATGGATCCGTTCGCCATGTGCTACGGCGGCCATCAGTTCGGCGTGTGGGCGGGGCAGTTGGGCGACGGACGGGCCATCAATCTGGGCGAAGTCGCCAACCGGCGCGGCGAGCGCTGGACCTTACAGCTAAAAGGCGCGGGCCCCACACCCTATTCGCGCACGGCAGACGGGCTGGCGGTGCTGCGCTCTTCGATACGCGAGTTTCTGTGCAGCGAGGCCATGCACCACCTCGGCGTGCCGACCACGCGCGCCTTGTCGGTGATCGCGACCGGCGAGACGGTGGTGCGCGACATGTTCTACGACGGTAATCCGCGCGCCGAGCCGGGCGCGGTGGTGTGTCGCGTCGCGCAGAGCTTTCTGCGCTTCGGCAACTTCGAAATCCTCGCCGCGCGCAAAGACGTCGAGCTGTTGCGGCGGTTGGTCGAATTCACGATGCGGGCCGACTTCGCGGTGCCGACCGCCTCGGGCAAGCAAGCCTATCTCGCCTGGTTTCGCGAAGTGTGCGAGCGCACCGCACGGCTGATGGCGCATTGGATGCGCGTAGGCTTCGTGCACGGGGTGATGAACACCGACAACATGTCGATTCTGGGCCTCACCATCGACTATGGGCCGTACGGTTGGCTCGAAGACTACGATCCGGGCTGGACGCCGAACACCACCGACGCCGAGCATCGCCGCTACCGCTACGGCGCGCAGCCGCAGGTCGCGATGTGGAATTTGGCGCGGCTGGCGAGCGCGCTGGTTCCGCTGATCGAGGATGTGGCGCCGTTGGAAGAAGCGCTCGGCCACTACGTGCAGACATTCGAGCGCAGCTGGAACGACAGCATCGCCGCCAAGCTCGGGTTTCAGGAGTACTGCGCCGCGACCGACGCCGCTCTGGTGAAGGAATTGTGGAGCGTGCTCGAGTTAGCCGAGACCGACATGACGATCTTCTTTCGCCGGCTCGCGCTGCTGGACTGCTCGCCGCAGGCGAGTGAGGCCGCGCTGCTCGCCCCGTTCATGGATGCCTACTATCGGCCGCAGACGCTGTCGCCCGATGCGCGGGCGCGCACGCTGGCGTGGCTGCGCCAGTACGCTGCACGGGTGAGCGGCGAGCCCGAGGCGGCGCGGCGCGTGCGCATGAATCAGGCGAATCCCAAGTACGTGCTGCGCAACTACTTGGCACAACTTGCCATCGATCGCGCCGAACAGGGTGACTACAAAATGGTGAGCGAGCTATTGGAGGTGTTGCGCAGGCCGTACGACGAACAGCCCGACAAGGAGTCGTTCAGCGCCAAGCGGCCCGACTGGGCGCGGCAACGCCCGGGCTGCTCCATGTTGTCGTGCAGTTCTTGAGAGCGCTGCACTGTGTGCCGGGCTGACTCCCTGAGGTAGATTCCAGCAAGTACTGTTCAAGGTCGGATTAGTCCTTTTCATGTCGCGCTTGTTGACGACTCCCCTCTAGATCGGCGTCGATCAGTCCCTCGGACACGAGCTCCTCGTCTGCACCGAATTTCAGCCTAACTCTTCCAATATCGCCTTCGCGCCGATTAAGTCCGGTGTGTCGAATCCCTCAGTAAACCAATCGTATGTAGCCCTAAGCGATTGGACCGCTGCCTCAAAAGCTGCTCTGTGTGACTCCGCGCTCGAGCGCGTCCGTTGGTACAGCCGAACTTGGCTCATGGCTGCGCGAAGTTCAAGCGACCGGGCCTGCTGGGCGCGGGAAATGGCAAGCGCTTTGTTGAGGCAGTGCTCGATATCGTCCAGCGCCTCAATTGCCGGTATGCTCGAATTGGAAGTGTGACCGACCCTATTTCGAGCAAGCTCAATATCGAGTTTGGCTATCAAATTTTCTGCTCTTAGACGGTAGATTTCGGCCTGGTAGTACGCTTCTCCCAACTCGAGACTAAGGCGTAGTGCTTCGTCAAGAAGGGCCAGGCTCTCGTCGTGGCGGCCGCCTCGCCGGTGCGCTTCCGCGAGCATCGTCAAATGATAGGGCTTTTCCATTCTTGTCCCGAGCGCATCGCAGGTCGTGAGTCCCGCGCGTAAGCTCTGGATTCCCTCTTCGGTGTTGCCCTCCCATGCTAGCAGCCAGCCTAGGCTCAACTGCCGACGGGCGTCCGCCTCGGTGAATTCCTGGTCGCGGCACGTAATTTCGTGATCTTCCACCAGCTCTCGGACTCGAGACAGCTCGCGACATTCTTGAAACGGACGCGCCCCGAAAAGGAGCGCGACTCCTTGGGAATAGACATGAGCCAACGTTCTCGCCAGCGCGATGCCTTCCTCCGCCACTCGACGTGCTTTATCGGGATAGCCCAGATACCAATACACCGGCGCGGCGAAGCTCAACGAAGTGATCGTGGGGTCATGGCTGAATTGGACATGCTTCAAATGATCTTCCGTGCGATATAGCGTACTACGCTGATCCAAGTGCTCACGCGCTTCAACGAAGTTTCCCATGTGCCATGATGCTATGCCGAGCGCGACACGCGCTGCGAGCGCCAGAACTCGCGAGTCCTGCTGCTGCGCGAGCGCCAGGAGCCTCAATCCCACTTGGTGTGCGGTTGTGTACTCGGAGTTGACGAGATAGAAGCCGAATAGGCCTGCCAGCACGGGAAATAGCTCGATGTTGTCACTCAGTTGCCCGCACAGCTCCAAGGCGCGGCGGCATGCAACACCAACCTCCTGAGAAGCGTGGCCGAAGGAGGCGGAATGGCAGGTTACCAGCGCCTTGCGACGACCTAGTTCGGCCTCGTTTCGCTCTGGACCTTCGGGTAGGTTTTCAAGCAGTGCCAAGCCCTTCGATACGAGCTTGAATCCTTCCTTGAAGGCGCTTCGGCGCGATGCCTGCTGAAAGCCCGCGAGGCAATACCGAACCGCGCGCGGGTAATCGCGACTGCGTTCAAAATGCGAGGCGAGCTCCACGGCCACCGAGCTGAGTTCGGCGGCATGGCTTCGCTCCCGATGCTCGCCAACTTTCTGATGCAACACTGCGCGCCTCAAGGCGGGGATCCGGCGATAAGCCACTTCTTGGTGGAGTGCGTGGCGAAAGCGGTAGCACATCGCCAATTGCCCGTTCGGCCAGTGTTCCGTGCCGTCCCGCTGAACGTATCGGGCCTCGCCAGCCAAGCGCTCACAAAGCTCCTCCACGTCCAGGTCGCTGCGCTCGTATACAGCGCTGACGGCCTGCACGGAAAACCGTATCCCAATGGCACTCGCCACCTCCAGAACCTCTTGTTCTTCCCGTGCAAGATTTCCAATTTGGCCCGCCAACATGTCTTCAAGGGTTGCTGGAACCCGGGCGAAAAGAGCATTGTTGGCGAAGTCTAAGCGCCAACTTCCGTCCTGGCGGAAGAGGAGTCCCGCGCCCAGCAGATCATCCATCACGTGATGAACGAACAGAGGATTGCCTTCCGTTCTCGAATGGATCAAGTTAGCCAGAGTGGGCGCGGAAAAACCGATTTCACCTTGCAGCCGCAGGCGCACGAGCGCTTCAATCGCAGCCGGAGAAAGCGCCGAGACCTCTAGCTTCAGCAGGAGATCGCGTTCTCGCAACGTTTGCTGTATCTGCTTCAGCGAATGTTCGGCCCGCTGGAATTTCGCGGGTCGATACGTTCCGATGATGAGTAGCCGGGCAGGGTGCTGCCGTCTTGCAAGATAGCCAAGGAGGTCCAGGGTCGAAGCGTCGCTGTCGTGCAGATCGTCTAGCCAGAGTACGACCGTACCCTCCGCCGCTAGGGCCTCCAAGGCTTCGGTGAATTCTTTGAACAGACGTTCGACACTAGTTTTGGAAACAGCAGTCTGTGCGCTGACTCTTTCCTGTGTAGCGGGCAGTAGACTTGGAATATGATTCACCCAGGAGGGTGCATACTTCCTCCATAGGTTCAGCACCCAAGGGTGGGAGTACCGAATAAGGGCGTCCATGGCGCCATACAGGGGGAGATACGCCACTTCGGCGCCGTATTGCATGGCGCACTGACCATAGGCGATCAGCGGGGTAGGTTCGGTCTGGGCTGGAATGCGCGCTGTTTCCGCTGGCGGAGCCAGAGTTCTCTTGGCCCCGTGGGAAGCGCTAGAAAGGCCTCTCAGGAAAGTCCTTACGAGCGTGGTCTTGCCGATGCCAGGCTCACCGCTGACCATTAGAAATTGCCGCTGCCCGCGTCCGGCGCTTTGCAGGACCGTCGAAAGGTGGGCCAACTCTACCTCACGACCCACTACCGGTACAGGGGTGGACGAATCCCAGATCCTCTGAGTAGCGTTTTCGGACTGCACGGGGGCGGGAGAGTTCCAAGGGTCCTCACCGGGTGCTAGCGGCTCGGTGGCGGGCGAGGTGTGAAACCGATAGCCGCGCCGGTGTACCGTCTCGATAAAGCGAGGCCGACTGGGGTCTTCGGCGAAGGCTTTGCGAATCTCGCTCAGGCAGAGCTGCAAGTTTGTATCTCCGACCACGAGCCCCGGCCAGATCGCCGCCAACAACTCGTCCTTCGTTACCAGTTCGTTGGCATGCTCTAAGAGGTAGCACAGTACGTCGAAGGCCTTGGGCCGCAACTTGATCGCTTTTCCGTCTTGCCACAACTGGGCGTTGCCCTCGTCGACTAAGAAGTCGGCGAACCGCCATTGACGTGTGTGCTTCATTTTGAGTTCATGAATCGAAAAAGGAAATTCACGACGCTTGGCTTCCTCAGCCAACAAAAATTTAAGGCAAATCTTAGGGTTTTCTAAAGACTTTGATGCCCGCCAGTATGACTATAGGGCTGGTCGGGGCGCAGAGACAATCCATTTGTTGCCTCGCAGGCGCCTGACCATAAACCGCGAAAAGGCGCCTTGCGTTTCGTCTCGCGGTAAAGAAAATCGGGGGGCATTATGCGGTTCTTGATTACGGTTGTTCTTGTACTGTTATCGACTCAAAGCGGTGCGGGGGTGCTCTACTCCTATTTGGGTCGCTCCTTTACCACGATCGAGGATTCTTCACCGGTGCCACCGGGGAGCTACGCCAGCTCTATGAGCATCAGCGGCTTCTTTGAGTTAGCCGCTCCGCTGTCGCCGAACATGTCCGGGGAGATCACCGCCGATGTGTTGGATTTCTCCTTTACCGATGGGCGAAGCACGCTGGCTCAAGCAGATCTCATGGTTTTGGGCCCTGATGACTCCGCGTTTAAGTTCTTCTTTGTGGAAACCGGAGCTTCGGGCCAAATAGAGCAATGGAATATCGTTTTGGAGCTGCAGCGTAATGTTGACGATCCCGACTACAAGGGAGTCTTCTTTTCGACCGAAAACATTCTCGGTGGCCTAGACCCTCACGATGTCGCGAGGTTGGAAATGAATGATTGCGTCGGTGGCGGATGTACTCTTGTGCAAGACAGAGCCATCGCGACCGGCGCAGGGCGATGGCCTTCCGACCCGCAGCCCCCCTCGCCTGTAGACGAGCCATCCTCGACTTTGGGCTTGCTCGCGCTTGGCCTTGGTTGTTTCTCCCTCTTGCGCTCACGCGTCGGCGGTAAACTGGAATGGGATAAGCCCTTCGACTACAAGACTGAGCGCTCTTGCTCGTGACGTTGTTTGTCGATACTAGCGTTCGGTCGCTCGGGCTACGCCGCGACGCGGTTCCCTCAGTGCCGGAAGGGCTCGCACCGCACCGAGCGCTGGAAGCGGCGAGACAGTTGTCACCACGGGGTCAATTCTGCAGGAACTGCTGCAAGGATTCAGCGGGCCGCGCGCCAATGTCCTCTGAAGTTATGGCGGCAGTCGGGGGCATCGAAAGCGGCACCCTACGACTAGCTTAGCGAGTACCTGGCGCGGGAACGCTACTTGTTCCGGCGCTTCCAGATGTCAGAACGATTGCTTGAATCAAAACTTCGGCTTCTCCACCGCCGCTTCGAAGTTGCGCACGCCATCCATGATTTCCGCTTTCGCTTCTTCAGCGCCCGCCCAGCCCGCCACCTTCACCCACTTGCCGGGTTCGAGATCCTTGTAGTGTTCGAAAAAGTGCGCGATTTGATTGAGGCGCTCTTCGAGAAAATCCGTGGGCGACTTGATGCCCGGATAGAGCGGGCATAGCTTGTGAATAGGCACAGCGAGGAGCTTCGAATCGTCGCCGGCTTCGTCGGTCATCCTCAACACGCCCACCGGCCGGCAACGCACGACCACACCGGTTATCAGCGGCACAGGTGTTACCACCAACACGTCGACGGGATCACCGTCACCGGAAAGCGTTTTCGGGATATAGCCGTAGTTGCACGGATAGTGCATCGCAGTGGACATGAAGCGATCGACGAACATGGCGCCGGTGTCTTTGTCGAGTTCGTATTTGATGGGCTCGCCGCGCATGGGGATTTCGATGATGACGTTGAAGTCGTTGGGCAAGTCGCGCCCCGCGGGCACTCGGTCGAGATTCATATCGCAGCCTCTCAATAGGCGATGCTAAAGTACGCGATAATAGCAGCCGCAAGCAACCAACCGTTCAACGAAAACATGACGAGAACAATATCACTTTGCATGGTCTGGGCCGGCACGCTGCTGTTGACTATCGCGGCTACGCCGGCGCTCGCCTGCGACGAAGAAGCGATGCGGACGCTGATGGTCAAATGTCTGGATGAAAGCCAACCCGATTCATCGGCAAACCGCAAAAAGGGCCAAGCCTGGCTGATCGAAGGGCGCTTCTGTGACAGCACGGATCGCGTAGTCGATGGTTTCTTACTTTGCCAAGGACACGATGCCAAGGCAATCGGCGTGGCGATGGCGTGCAAACCCGCCGAGCAGCTCAAAATCTCCGCGGCCGTGCTCAAAGAGGACGACGCGCGGCGTCCGGCGAGTTGCCGCTAGGCGTCTATCGACCGTGCGCGCGCGCCTTGC
>CAZILI010000126.1:0-9426 GCA_964539965.1 uncultured Burkholderiales bacterium
AGCACGACACCGGGCGGTGCCGAGGCTGCGATCAGGATCACGCCCAAGATGATGGAAGCCAGCAGGCTACCAAGGCTTACCAAGTGATGCGCCGGCAGGTGATAGGTCTTGTCCATCCAGCCTTGCAGCTTGGCGAAGGCGATGCTGCTGCCGCTGAAAGAGATCGAGCCGATGAGCGCGCCGATGACCGCCAAAGTGGTGGTCATGGTGGAGTGGCCGCCCTTGATCAGCTCGATGGCGGCGATCGCCGCGGCGGCGCCGCCGCCCATGCCGTTGTAGATAGCGATCATCTGCGGCATGTCGGTCATTTGCACCCGCTTGCCCGACACCCAGGCGATGCCGCCGCCCAGCAAGATGGCGAGGATCATCAATCCGAAGTTGCTCAGACCCGGGTAGAAGAAGGTCACCAAGGTGGCGAGCACCATGCCCACGCCCGCCCAGACGATGCCGCGCTGCGCCGTGACCGGCGAACTCATCGCCTTCAGGCCGAAGATGAAGAGCACCGCGGCGATGAAATAGCAGATGCTGACGAACCAAGTCATTTGGCTTGCTCCTTGGCGCGCTTGAACATGGCGAGCATGCGCTCGGTGACCACATAGCCGCCGACCGCGTTCATCGCCGCGAGCGCCACGCCGAAAAAGCCGATCAGCTTGGCGAGCACGGTGTCCGCCTCGCCCAGGGCAACCATGGCGCCGACCAACACGATGCCGTGCACGAAGTTCGACCCCGACATGAGCGGCGTGTGCAAGATCACTGGCACGCGAGCGATCACCTCGTAACCCGTGAACGCGGCCAGCATGAAGATGTACAGAGCGGTGAATCCGGTAAAGCTTTCCATGCGCTAGGCTCCTTCGACCAGTTTGCGGGTCGGCTCGTGCACGATCTTGCCGTCGTGCGTGTACAGGCTGCCTTTGATGACGTCGTCGTTCAAATCCAAGTTGAACACGCCGTCCTTGATGAACGGCGAGATGAGGTTGAACAAGTTCTTCGCGTACATCTCGGAGGCGTGCACCGGCATGGTCGCCGGCACGTTGAGCGGCGCGTGTATGGTCACGCCCTTGCGCACGATGGTCTCGCCCGGCACCGTCAGCTCGCAGTTGCCGCCGGACTCCGCCGCCAGGTCGACGATGACCGCACCGGGCTTCATTCTGGCGACCATTTCGGCGCTGATGATCTTGGGCGCGGGGCGGCCGGGCACGCCGGCGGTGGAGATGACGGCGTCGGCCGCCGCCACGACCGCTGCCAGCTTCTCTTGCTGCAGGCGCTTCTCGTCCTCGGTGAGTTCGCGCGCGTAGCCGCCGCTGCCTTCGGCGCCGCTCACGGCAGACACGAACTTGGCGCCGAGCGACTCGACCTGCTCTTTGGCGGCCGCCCGCACGTCGTACGCCTCCACCATCGCGCCTAGGCGGCGCGCTGTCGCGATCGCCTGCAACCCGGCTACGCCGGCGCCGATCACCAACGCCTTGGCTGGGCGTATGGTGCCCGCGGCCGTGGTGAGCATGGGGAAGAAGCGCGGGCACAGTCGCGCGGCCATCAGCGCGGCTTGGTAGCCCGCCACCGAGGCCTGCGAAGATAGCGCGTCCATGCTCTGCGCACGCGTGATGCGTGGCACCAACTCCATGGCGAGGCTCGTGACCTTGCGATCGCGCAGCAGCTTGGCGATCTCGAGCGCGCGTCCCGGCGCCAGAAAGCTCACCAGCACCAGTCGTTCCGGCAGCAGCGCGATTTCGTCTTCGGTCGGCGGCTGCACCTTAAGCAGCAGCTGCGCCTGGCGGCAGAGCTCGCCGACGTCGTCGACGATGGAAGCGTCCTTGAAGTCCGCGTCCGGATAATGGCCTCGCGTGCCCGCGCCCGACTGGATGAGCACGTTCGCCCCCAGTGCCTTGAAGCGCTTTGCCACGTCGGGCGTGATCGCAATGCGAGTTTCTCCGGCCTGGCGTTCCGCCGGCACGGCTATCGTGAGCGGCATGAATCCCCCTTGTTCTGGATTAGCGTGCTGCGCCGAGCGCGAGTCTAGCAGCGCCTGCTGCGCAAAGGCGAGTATGTTACATGCTGCAATGCAGCATGGCAATGCCGACCGGCCCCGGTCTTTCGGCAGTACCCGGCGGGAGGGCTTTCTGCTAAGTTTGCCATCTCTAACAGGCGCAACCGGGAGGAGGCCCATGCGTCGATCGCTGATGGTTATCGCCGCTGCCGCGCTGTGCGCGGTGCTGGACGCTGCCGCGGTAGAGCCGGAAATCAAGTTCGATTTTCCCGAACCGAAGTCCGCGCAGTTCAAGCGCCTCTGGAAGGAAGCGACCGAGGACAAGGACAAGGGTCTGGAGCTGTTCACCGCGGTGTTCAGCAAGCTGTTGGTGTTTCCCGCCACGCTCACAATCTCGGTGGAGGAGTGCGGCGCGACGAAGTCTTTTTACTCTGCGAAGAGCCACAAAATCACCATGTGCTACGAGGTCGCCAAAGATCTCCAAGACCGAGCACGCAAGAAGTACCCGAAGGCGGCCGAGCGCGGGCTGGCGGATCAACTCTCCGGCGGCGTGTTCGGCTTCTTGCTCTTCCATGAGTTGGGCCACGCGCTGATCGACCTCTTCAAGTTGAAGTCGGGCGGCAGGGAGGAAGACGTCGCGGATCAAATCGCGACCCGCATGCTCGCGACCTCTGCGCAAGGAGAGGTGATGTTGCCCGCCGTCGCGTGGTACTTCGAGGAAAACGAGGGTGTGGTGAGCGAGGACGCGCTCGCCGACGAGCACTCGCTCGACCGGCAGCGGCTGTATAACGTGCTGTGCTGGGTATACGGCAGCAACACCGAGAAGTACGCCCATTTGGCGGAAGAAATCCAGGAGCTGCGCGGGCGCGCGAGCCGGTGCAAAGACGAGTACACCAAGCTATCGGAGTGGTTCGAAGAGGCGATGAAGCCGCATTTGGACCCCGTCGGTATCGCGGAACTCCGGCGCTTGGCAGGCGGCGACGCAAGCACCCCCTCCACGCCGGCGCCACAGCAGCCGCAGCCCAACGCGAATCAGTTCGAAGTCGCGCAAGGCGGCTTCTACACCCATCCCAAGTATCCCGCCTATATCTTCACGCTGATCGGTGCGATGGTATCGATGACCACTCCCTATCCGGCCGACCAGCCGACGACTTGGAACGCGCTCGCTCTGCCCGAGTCGCAGTGGATGCCGCTCAACGATTATCTCGGCCGCCCTGTACCCGTAATGCTAATGCGCAGCGGCGAGCACCTGTACGCGCAGTGGATGCCGTAGTGGGCGGGATTTTCATCAGCTATCGACGCGACGACACCGAGGGCCACGCGGGCCGCTTGTACGACGCGCTGGTGCGACGCTTCGGCAAGCAGGCGGTGTTTCTCGATGTCGACGGCATCCAACCAGGCGCCGATTTTCACGACGTTATCGAGAGCACCGTGCGCTCGTGCGATATCGTGTTGCCGCTCATCGGCAAGCGCTGGCTGGATGTCAAGGACGCGGCAGGGAAGCGGCGCTTGGACGACAAGGAGGACGTCCTGCGGCGCGAGCTCGAGTGCGCGCTTACCCACGGTGTGACCACCATTCCGCTCTTGGTGCACGGCGCGCAGATGCCCGGCCCGGCGAGCCTGCCGCCTACTCTGGCTCCACTGGCGGGACTGAACGCATTCGAACTGCGCCATACCCGGTGGGATGGCGACGTGGCGCTTCTGCTGGACAAGCTGGCCGCGGAGTTGGGCGCTGCGCCGGCGCCGGGGGACGCGACGGACGCCCCGGTGGCGAAACCGGCGTCGAACGGCGGCGTCCTCAGTGTGCGTGCCGCGCGCAGGCGCTCGACCGCTGGCTTGGCGACCGCCTGTGTCGTGACCTTGGTGGCGCTGTATCTGCTGGGCGCGTTCCTGTTCCAGCTGCAGGACTATGTCTTGCTCGCGGCTTGGTTGGTGGTCGGCGCCGGCTTCGGCGCCTGGCATGTGGTCAAGCGCGGCGCATCTTGGGGGCGCGACTTGGGTCTCGCGATCGCGATTGCGCTTGCCGCCGCCCTCCTGATGAGCGGGTTGACGAGCCTCATCGACGCGCAGCCGTTCTGGCCGCAAAACTGGCCGGAGTGGCGCTATACCTCGATCCACGTCGCGCTCATTGCGCTCGGATTTTTAGCCGGGAGCTTCGCCGGGCGCAGTCAACGACTGCGTGCGCTTCTGCGATAGCGTTTGCCCAGAGCCGGCGGCGCTATTCGACCCTGAATTCGTACAGCACCGCGCGCTCGTAGCCACGCGAGTCGCGCACCGAGATCTCCAACTGATGGTCGCCGTTTGGCGCCGTCGCATCGCGCAGATCGATGACGCCGTCGCGCAGTTCGGGCAGCAGCCGAGATGTGAGATCGGCGCGCGGCCAGCTGAAATACAAGACCCGGATCGACGACGGGTCGATGCTCGCCCCGCCGAAGGCCTCGAACTTGATTTGCAGATTGAACGGGTTGGCGGAAGGTTCGGATTTCTTCGGGCCGTAGATCTTGATCGACGGCCCGCGCCCGACGGCGTGCCGGTCGACGTCGAAGGGAACCTTGGTCATTTGCCCTTCCTTGTTCGAGATGAGCTCGATTCCGGCGCTCACCGCGGGGCCTGTGGCACAGGCTAGCCACGCGGCACAGAATAGTCGTGCGAGCACAGTCATGACGATCGCTTCCTCGACAATGGTGTCCTGTCCCGTATTTCCGCCCATCGGCGCTCCGGCGTCAAGCCGGTCATAACTGCCCGCTGCCGCTGCGAAAGCCGATCAAGGGGACCTCCACGTCGCGGCCGATCGCCAGCACCTTGAACAGCTCACCCATTTCGTTCGGGCTCAACAAGCGCTGGGTTTGGTTCGCGAGCGGCAGATAGCGAGCCGGCTCGCTCGGCGCGGTCTCGGCGAGCAGTTCGAGAATGCCGCAATCGATCAAGAAATTTGCTTGCCGCGTGTAGCCGAGCACGTCCATGTTCGCCTCGCCCGCCGCGCGCCCCATCGCGGTAAAGTCGACGTGGGCCGTGATGTCCTGCAAGCCAGGCAGATAGAACGGATCCGGATGAGCGTGATGGCGGTGGTGGCACATGAGCGTGCCCATATGGCGCTGAGGGTGGTAGTACTCTCGGGCCGGGAAGCCGTAGTCGATGAACAGCGCAACGCCACGCACCAGGCACGCGCCGAGGCTCCGCACGAAGGCGCGGGCGATGAGATTGACTTCGCTCGTATAGCCGGGTGGTACGGCGATTTTTCGCGCCGCTTCGAGCAGTGGACCGGCAGTGAGCGGGCGCTCGCGCCAAACGAACTCGCCGTTCTCCACCGCCACCCCGCGTTCGCGCACACCGTTGGCTTGCCAAGTGACGACATGCGCCGGCATCACGTCTAGGACTTCGTTGGCCAGCACGGCTCCGGTGAAGCTCGCGGGCAAGTCGGCGATCCACCGCACTTGGCCCGCCAGATCGGGCAAGCGCTCGGCGATCTCGCGCCGCTGTCGCTGAGCGAGTTCCGCGCTGACTTCGAGAATGAGATACTCGTCCGGCAGCGCTTGCAGCCGGGACAATTCGCCGATCACGTCCACCGCAAGCTTGCCGCTGCCCGCGCCGAGTTCGAGCACACCCCCGCCCGCGGCGCCGAGCACCTGCGCTACCTGGCGCGCCAGTGCGCGCCCGAACAGCGGCGAGATCTCCGGGGCGGTAACGAAATCTCCCTGCGCGCCGAACTTGGTCGCGCCGGCGCTGTAGTAGCCCAGTGCCGGGGCGTACAGCGCCAGTTCCATGTAGCGCGGAAAGCCTATCCAGCCGCCGGCTCGGTCGATTTCTGCGACGATGTAACGCCGCAAGGTCTCGGAGTGCACCAGCGCTGCCGCTGAAGGGGGCGGCAGCGAGTCGAGCGGACGTGTGGCGCTATGTGCTATGGCTGGGAAGCCTCTCGACCTAGCTCACCCGATGGCGAAAAATCTCGCAGCCCACCGAGTCGACGTTGTCGTAGGCTTCGGGTTTTTCCGTGGCGACCCGCGCCGCCAGCACCTCAGCCTTGCTA
The DNA here is from genome assembly GCA_964539965.1 of uncultured Burkholderiales bacterium. Classification (GTDB taxonomy): domain Bacteria; phylum Pseudomonadota; class Gammaproteobacteria; order Burkholderiales; family JALYOK01; genus CAZILI01. Next base: position 6,012 of record CAZILI010000126.1, read on the forward strand.
AGGCAAATGCCCATGATCTCTTCGCACAGCGTTTCCTGCAGGTGGAAGTGGCGCATCGCGGTGAGTCGATGGATCTCTTCGCGCACGAAGTCATAGTTGAGCACGCTGTCGATGCTGTCGGTGAGCGGCCGCGCGGTGGAGTCGACGTATAGCTCGATATTGACCAGCACCAGCTGCTTTCGCATCATTTCGGTCAAGTGAATACCGATCGAGGCGTGCACGCGAAGATTCTTCAGATAGATTTTGCGCACGCGTGCAGGGTCGAAGCCCAGCAAGGCGTACTCGGGGAAAACGCGGTTCATGAGACTTTAAACATGACGTCGCGATCCAACGCAATGAAGCGCTGCCCGCCGTCGATATAGATGGTTTGTCCGGTGAGCGAAGGCGTGTTCAAGCAGTAGAGCAAGGTGGCGACGATATCCTCTAGCGATCCGGTCTGGCCGAGCGGTGCGACCCGCCGCGCGGCAGCGAAATTGTCCGCCGTCTGCTCGCCGCTTTGCAAGGTGAGACCGGGGGCGATCGCGCACACGCGCACCCGCGGCGCCAGCGCCATCGCCAGCAGGCGAGTGGCCCCCTCGAGCGCGATCTTGCTCACGGTATAAGAGAAGAAATCCGGGTTCAAGTTGGCGATCTTCTGATCGAGCAGATTGACGATGCAGCCGCTCGCCTTCTCAGGCAACTGGCGCGCGAAGTCCCGCGCCAGTTGCATCGGCGCGCGCAGATTGACGTCCAGATGCGCGTTCCATCCCTCGGCGGTGAAATCGCTGGGCATGTCGTAGGCGAACACTGAAGCGTTGTTGACCAAGCATACCGGCGGCGCCAGCACTTCGGCACAGCGCGCGATCAGGCCGTCGACCAGATCGGCTCGACTCAAGTCGGCGCCCACGGCCGCTGCTCGGACGCCCGCGCCGACTAGTTCGCGCACCAACTCGCCGGCCTCCGCTTCCGAGCGGTGGTAGTGCACGCATACGTCCCATCCGGCGCGCGCGAGCCCTAAACACAGGGCGCGACCAATTCGCTTGGCGCCACCGGTGACGAGCGCAGTCTGGTTCAAGGTTGTGGTCGTGAGCGCAACCGAACGAGGGTACCAGCCTTGGGTAAGCCGCGCAAAGCGGCGGCGGCAAGCTCCCGACGTTACATATTTCGCTTCTGCAAGCTGCCGAACGGCCTATAACGAAAGACGCATCGACAATCGGCAGGGGCCGAAGTAGGCTTCTGTATAATCTCAGTCTTTTTGCCTTCCCACCCTCCATGTCCAATAAGTTCGAACCCGCCAAGAGAATCAGTTCGTTTCATCCGCCTCAGCGCACCCTGATGGGGCCTGGTCCGTCGGAGATCAATCCCCGCGTGTTGGCCGCCATGTCGGAGCCGGCGATCGGCTACCTGGATCCGATTTTCGTGGACATGATGGACGAATTGAAAGCGCTGCTGCGTTACGCCTATCAGACCGACAACACCCTGACCTTCCCGGTCTCGGGGCCCGGTTCGGTCGGCATGGAGATGTGTTTTGTCAACATCGTCGAGCCCGGCGACAAGGTCGTCGTGTGCCGCAACGGAGTGTTCGGCGGCCGCATGATCGAGAACGTCGAGCGCACCGGTGGCATCCCCGTCATCGTCGAGGACGAGTGGGGTTCGCCGGTCGATCCCAATAAAGTGGAAGACGCATTCAAGCACCACCCCGACGCCAAGGTGCTGGCTTTCGTGCATGCCGAGACCTCGACCGGCTGCGAATCCGACGCCAAGACCCTCGGGGCCTTGGCGCAGCGATACGGTGCGTTCACCATCATGGACGCGGTGACCTCGCTCGGCGGATCTCCCGTCTTGATCGACGAGTGGGGCATCGACGCAGTCTACTCGGCAAGCCAGAAATGCCTGTCGTGCACACCGGGGCTCTCACCGGTGAGCTTCAGCGACCGCGTGGTGGAGCGGGTCAAGGCGCGCAAGAAGAAAGGCCAAAGCTGGTTCATGGATTTGAACCTGTTACTGGGCTATTGGGGCGCCACCACGCGTACCTATCACCACACCGCGCCGACCAACGGGCTATTCGCTTTGCACGAGGCGCTGCTCGTGCTACGGGAAGAGGGCCTGGAGAACGCGTGGGCGCGCCATCGCAAGCACCATATGGGGCTCAAGGCGGGCTTGGAGGCGCTCGGCCTTAAGTACCTGGTGAGGGAAGGCCATCGCTTGCCGCAAATGAATGCGGTGTACTGCCCCCAAGGGGTGGACGAAGCGGCGGTGCGGCGCACGCTGCTCACCGAGTACAACCTGGAGATCGGGGCCGGCTTGGGTCCGCTCGCCGGAAAGATCTGGCGTTTCGGCTTGATGGGCTTTTCGTGCAAGCCGGAAAATGTGCTGCTGTGCTTGTCGGCGCTCGAATCCTTGCTGGCAGACATGGGCATGCCGATCGAGATCGGTCAGGCCGAGGTCGCGGCGCATCACGCCTATGCCCGCACGCCCGGGCTGCGCGCGGCACCCCCGCGCAAGGCCGCCAACGCTTAGCTGGGGCCGATCGCAGGCTGAGGACGGGCCGCGGCAAGCGGCCCGTTTCGCTTGACGGCGGCCGGAGTAGAATAGGCGGCGAAATCGACACCGCGCCGCGCGAGCCATGAATTCTCCACTGATCGACGTCAAGACCTACATGCAGTCGGTGGGGCGCGAAGCCCGCGCCGCTGCCCGGCACCTGGCGACCACCGGCACGCAAGCGAAGAACCGCGCGCTCGCCGCCATGGCCGAATCGCTGCGTCGCCAGCGCGCCAAGCTCTTGTCCGCCAATCAGGCCGATCTCACCGCGGCGCGCGGCAAGGGGTTGGAGGCTGCCATGCTCGATCGGCTCACCTTGTCGGAGAAAGCGATCGAGACGATGGCGCAGGGCTTGGAGCAGATCGCGCAACTCGACGATCCGATCGGTGAGGTGAGTGATCTCAAGTACCGTCCGAACGGCATTCAAGTGGGTCGCATGCGCGTGCCGCTGGGGGTGGTGGGCATCATCTACGAGGCACGCCCGAACGTGACCGCGGACGCGGCCGGTTTGTGCCTAAAGTCCGGCAACGCTTGCATCCTGCGCGGCGGCTCGGAAGCGCTGCATTCCAATCTCGCGATCGCCGCCTGCGTGCACGAGGGCCTGCGCGTGGCGGGATTGCCGCCGAGCGCGGTGCAGGTGATCGAGACGACCGATCGCGCCGCGGTGGGCGAACTCATCACCATGCCCGAGTTCGTCGACGTCATCGTGCCGCGCGGGGGCAAAGGACTGATCGAGCGCGTGGCGGCCGAGGCGCGCATTCCGGTGATCAAGCACTTGGACGGCGTGTGCCACGTGTACATCGACAAGAGCGCCGATCTCGATATGGCGATACGCATCGCCGACAACGCCAAGACGCAGCGCTATGGCACGTGCAACACCATGGAGACGTTGCTG
>CAZILI010000127.1:0-9413 GCA_964539965.1 uncultured Burkholderiales bacterium
AGGTGAACTCAACGCCAACCTGCGTGGCGCTGATGTGGCGAACGCCCCCGGCAACTCCATCCACCAGTTCCACAAGGATCCGAGCCGAATCCGCGCCATCTTGGCGCAGCCGCGCAATCTGCCGCATCACGCCGACATTCCCCTAGGCCCGGTGGTGTTTCGCACCAGCGCCTATCCGATTTGGGATAGCAAGGATCCGAGCAAGGTACTTTGCTACATGGGCTGCTGGACCGATGTCACTGCGGAAAAGAAAGTCGAACAAGCGAACAAGGTCGAAGCGGAACGCAAGCGGCACCTCGAAGAGCGGGTTGCCCAAGTCGCCACCGCCGTCGAAGAGATGAGCGCTTCTGTGAAGGAAGTCGCCAGTAATTCCGGTCAGGCGGCCGACTCGGCCCGCGTCGTGACCGAAAGCGCGCAGGCTGGGCAGCGAGTCGTTGTCGAGGCTGCGGCGGGCATGCAAAAAGTCGCGCAAATGGTGCGCGAAGCGTCCGAGATTACCCAACGTCTGGGCGAGCAGTCCGAGAGTATCGGCCGCATCGTCAACATCATCAAGTAGATTGCCGATCAGACCAACCTGCTGGCGCTGAACGCTGCGATCGAGGCGGCGCGCGCGGGCGAGGCCGGTCGTGGGTTTTCCGTCGTCGCCGACGAAGTGCGCAAGCTTGCCGAGCGTACCGTAACCGCCACCAGCGAGATCTCCGATATCACTGCCAAGATCCATAAGGAAACCGGCCATGCCGTGCAAACCATGGACCAGGGGCGCAAGCAAGTGCAGGAAGGCGAAGAGCACTCCCGACAAGCGGAGGCCGCTCTGACCAAGGTCGTAAAGGAAATCGAGACGATTCAGGGCATGATCACCCAGATCGCCGCCGCCACCGAGGAGCAGTCCTCGGCGGCCGGCGAAATCAGCAGCACGATTGATCAACTGGTCAAGCATTGATTGAGTAGCAACTGAGGTCGCCGATCAATCAGCGGCGATAGGCGACCCTAACTGGAGAACATATACATGGCGAACTTGCTAGAGAGCGTGGACGCTCGCACCAAGCTAGCGGGCACGAACAAGCTCGAGTTGCTGATGTTCAGCCTCGGGATCAATCGGCGCACGCAGCGCAGAGAGACTTTTGGCATCAACGTCTTCAAAGTGCGCGAAGTCATGCGCACGCCCGCGATTACGTCCGCGCCCGAAATGCCGTCCGCCGTGGAAGGCATGGTCAGCTTGCGCGGCGTGCTCGTTCCGGTCGTCAACTTGGCGAAATACGCCCGGATCGACACCGATACCGAGCCCCAGGTCATGATCGTGACAGAATACAACAGCCACACCCAGGGCTTTCTGGTTGAGTCGGTCGACACCATCTTGCGCCTGGACTGGGCGCAGATGAAGATTCCGCCCGGCATGCTGACGGCTGAGATGGGTGGGCTCGTCACCGCTGTGACCGAACTCAAAGATGGCCGCCTGGTTATGATGGTCGACGTCGAAAAGGTTCTCTCGGAGACGACCCACTACGACAATGAAAACATCTTCAAGGACATCAAGCCCCTGGAAGGTCAGGAGCGCACCGTGTTCTTTGCCGACGACTCCAGCGTCGCGCGCCGCCAGATCGAGCGTACTCTGGATGCGATGAAGGTTCGCCATCAAGGCGCGGTGAACGGTTTCCAAGCGTGGGAAGAGCTGCGCAAGATGGCGGATCACGCCGAAGCCACCAAGACGCCCCTGAAGCAGATCCTACACGCCGTCATCACCGACGTCGAAATGCCGGAAATGGACGGCTACATGCTGACCAAGCACATCAAGTCGGACTCCCGCTTCGCGGGCATTCCGGTGATCATGCATTCTTCGCTGTCGGGCGGTTCCAACCAAGTCTTGGGCAAGTCGGTCGGGGTTGATGAGTACGTGTCCAAGTTCGAACCGCAGCGCCTAGCCGGCTGCGTGGCGCGCTTGGTCGGCGCGCAAACTTATCAAGCGGGGGCGTAAGCGCCATGGAAACAACGGACAACTCCAACGTTCTCGCCTCGATTGACGCACGTAGCCAACTGGCCGGCTCAAACCGGATGGAAGTGCTGCTGTTCTCTCTGGGTACACGCGAGGTATTCGGCATCAACGTTTTCAAAGTGCGTGAGGTCACCAAGACGCCACCCATCACCCGCACGCCCAACATGCCCTCCGGCGTAGAGGGCGTGATCAGCCTGCGCGGACACATCATCCCCGTCATCAATCTCGGCCGCTTCACCAACATCGGTGACACGGCGCAAAACAGCGGCTCCACCATGATGGTGACCGAGTTCAATCGCAGCACGCAAGGCTTTCTCGTGCACGAAGTCGACCGCATCATCCGCGTCGAATGGGACAAGATCAAGGCGCCCGAGCACGTCGTTATCGGTCAGGAGTCGCTTATCACGGCGATTACGGAGTTGGACGACGGCAAGCTGGTGTCCATCTTGGACGTCGAGCAAATTTTGGCGAACGCTTTCGGCGAGCCGACCGTTGCCGAGATCGCGCCGCTTGAAAAGGCGCACATGAAGACCTTGTTCTTTGCCGACGACTCGGCCTTGGCGCGCAAGAAGATCGTACAGGTATTGGAAAAGCTGTCGATCGATTTCCAACAGGCGAACAACGGCCGCGAAGCGTGGGAGCGACTGCAGGCAATGGCCGATCGCGCCGCGGCTTCCGGTACACCTCTGAGCGAGCAGCTCAGCCTGATCTTGACCGACGCCGAGATGCCTGAAATGGACGGTTATGTGCTGACCAAGCGTATCAAAGCGGATTCGCGCTTCGATGGCGTGCCGGTCGTGATGCATTCATCGCTGTCTTCCGAGGCGAATCGCGCGATGGGCAAGCAAGTCGGCGTGGACGCGTATGTCGCCAAGTTCGAAGCGGCGGCACTGGCGGAGACGTTGCGGCCGCATCTGAGCAAGTAAGTTACCTAAATAGGGAAGAACTTGATGGCTGCGAATCCTGAAACAAAATTTCTCGTGGTCGATGATTTTTCGACCATGCGGCGCATCGTGCGCAACCTGCTCAAGGAACTCGGCTACGGCAACGTGGACGAGGCCGAAGACGGCGTACAAGCGCTGCAGAAACTCAAGGCAGACAAGTTCGACTTCGTCGTGTCGGATTGGAACATGCCGAACATGACGGGGATCGATCTGCTCAAGAACATCCGTGCGGACGCCGGCCTCAAGCACTTGCCCGTGCTGATGATTACTGCGGAAGCGAAGAAAGAGAACATCGTCGAAGCCGCACAAGCAGGCGCGAGCGGCTATATCGTCAAGCCCTTCACGGCTGCCGTGTTGGATGAAAAACTGGGCAAGATCTTTAAAGTCTCCGCATAAAGCGAACAACCATGAGCGACGCAACCATCAATCACGATTCCGAAGATCTAGAGGCCCTGTTCGACAGTATCGCTAAGGCGCATACCACGCCGAAGGCCGACCCTGCTCCGGCGACGCAAGCCGCCGTCAGCGCCCCTACCGTCAAACCCGAAGTTTCCGCCGCCGCGAAACCTGTCGCGGCCAAGAAAGGCAAGAAGAAGCCTGCGGCGGCCGAAGGCGACGCCGAAGGCAACGACAAGTTAATCAATCAGATCGGCCATCTGACCCGCTCGCTGCACGAAAATCTGCGCGCGCTGGGTTACGACAAGGATCTCGAAAAGGCGGCCGCCGCCATCCCAGATGCTCGCGATCGCCTGGCCTATGTCGCCAAGATGACCCAGCAAGCCGCCGACCGCGTGCTCAACGCGACCGACCTTGCAAAACCCTGTCAGGATCGCCTGAGCGACGGAGCCAAGGCTCTCAGCGCGCGCTGGGACAGTCTGATGACAGGTAAGTTGAGCGTCGAGGAATTCAAGCAGTTGGCCGGCGACACCCGTGGTTTCCTGGCCGAAGTGCCGCGCGAGACCGACGCCACCAGCGCCCAGCTGATGGAGATCATAATGGCCCAGGATTTCCAGGATCTAACCGGTCAGGTAATCCAGAAGGTCACCAAGCTGGTGCAAGACATGGAGCAACAGCTGTTGCAATTCTTGTTGGAAAACATGCCCACCGAGCGTCGCCCCGATGCATTCGAGGGCTTGCTCAACGGCCCGGTCGTCAACGCCCATGGCCGTACCGATGTGGTTACCAGCCAAGCGCAGGTCGACGATCTGTTGGCGAGCTTGGGCTTCTAACAACCGACTGACAAACGCCGGCCCCCGACCGGAAGTGCAGCGGCATACGCGGCAGCACAAAGGATACCGAGATGAGCGACTTCGCTGGTAACGAAGAACTATTGCAAGACTTCTTGAGCGAGGCGGGCGAATTGCTCGCCGATGTCGACAACAAGCTGGTCGACCTGGAGCGTGACTCAAACAATCGCGATCTGCTCAACAGCATCTTTCGCGGCTTTCACACGATTAAGGGCGGCGCAGGCTTTTTGAGCGCAACGCCGCTGGTCACCTTGTGTCACCGCACCGAGAACTTGTTCGACAAGCTGCGCAACGGCGAAGTCGAACTATCGGCCGAGTTGTTGGATGTGATTCTCGCGGCGACTGCAGACGTGCGTGCCATGTTCGGCTACTTGGAAAAGGCGACCATGCCGCCCGATGCCGACCCCGCCATGATTGCGGCGCTAGAGGCCGCAGCCAACGGTATCTTGCCGAGCGCGGCGAGCGCGCCGGCGCAAGCCGCCAGTGCTCCGGCCGGTGAAGCGCTGGCCCAGCCCGCGACGCCTGCGCAGAACGAAGCGCAAGCTGGTGACGGACCAGACTGGCAGGCTCTGTATGCGAGCCTAGTCGATTCTTCTGCACCGTCTCCTGCCGGCGCTACAGAGAATCACGCCGCCGATCAAGGACGCCCCAACCCCGGCCGGCGTGCTACCGATCAGCCTTCGGCAAACTTCGCCAAGGCGGGCCGCCGCGACGCCGACAAGGTCGCTGTCAAGGAAACCACGATCCGCGTCGACACGGAGCGTCTCGATCAGGTGCTGATCTTGTCTGGCGAAATCGGCCTCACCAAGAATCGCCTGGTTTGCCTGCGTTCGCAAGTCACCAAAGGTGAACCCGACGCGGCCTCGTTGCGGGCACTTGACGAAGCCGTCAGTCAGTTGGATCTACTGGTAAGCAATCTGCAAAACGCAGTCATGAAGACGCGCATGCAGCCGGTAGGCAGACTGTTCCAAAAGTATCCGCGCATGGCGCGCGACCTGGCCCGCCAACTCGGCAAGGAAGTTGAACTCGACATCTCCGGAGAGGAGACCGAGCTAGATCGCTCCATGATCGACGAGTTGGCCGATCCTTTGGTGCACCTTGTGCGCAACGCCGTCGACCACGGTGTCGAGACGGTCGAGCAACGGCGCGCTGCCGGCAAGCCGGAGAAGAGCGTGGTGCGCTTGTCCGCTGAGCAAGTCGGTGACCGCATCATCATCGAGATCAGCGACGACGGACGCGGCATGCGGCCGGAGGTGATCCGTGAAAAGGCGCTTTCCAAGGGTCTAATCGACCTCGAGACCGCCAATACGTTGAACGATCAGGACAGCCTGCAGCTGATTTTCCTGCCGGGCTTCTCCACCAAGGACCAGATTTCCGACGTGTCTGGCCGAGGTGTGGGCATGGACGTTGTGCGCACCAACATATCCAAGTTGAACGGCCGCATCGACATCGTGTCGGTGCACGGTCAAGGCTCGACCTTTAGCATCGCGCTGCCGCTCACGCTGGCGATCTTGCCCGTGCTGGTGGTGCGGCTTGGCGACCAACCCTTTGCAATGCCGCTGTCGATGGTGCGCGAGATGATTTCCATCGATCCGGAGCAGGTGCAGTCGGTTAACGGCAGTGCGACCATGAACCTGCGCAATGAGGTGCTGCCGTTGGTCACTCTGGCGAGCCTATTGGGTTGGCCGGTCAAAGGTGTGCCGACCTACGGTGTGTTGTTGCAATCCGCCAAGCGCTCGTTCATCCTTGCCGTCGATGGGTTTGTCGGGCGCGACGATGTCGTGATCAAGCCGCTCGAAGGCGTCAAGCCCAAGGGCGTGGCGGGCGCAACCTTGAGCGGGGAAGGCGCGGTGGTACTGGTGCTCGACATGGAAGAGCTTATCGCCTCAGCGCGCTTTGATGCGCCATCCAGCTTGTTCATTCCTGCGACGGCCGCTGTCCCCGCCTAGGAAAGCACGACATGCCTAACATCAGGGTCAATCTACAACCGCACTAACGATGACCGAATCGAAAGAAAGCGCTTTTATCGGACGTCAGCCGATTCTCGATCGCCAGAACCAGATCATCGGCTACGAGTTGTTCTATCGCTCAAGCGGCGCCGCAACCACCGCAGGCGTTACCGACGACTTGTCGGCTAGCCTGCAGGTGCTCGCGAATCTGCTCATGGACATGGGAACGAACTGGGTCCTGGGCGACAAGCTCGCGTTCATCAACGTGACAGCGAGCGCGCTTAACAGCGAGTTCCTCGAACTGATGCCGCCGCAGCGGATCGTGTTGGAGCTGGCGCGCGAGACGCCGGCTTCGGGTGAAACGCAAAGCCGCCTAGAAGAACTGGAGGGCCGCGGCTTCAATTTCTGTCTGGACAATTTCGACTTCAACGCGCCGACCGTAAGGCTGTTGCCGTTTGCCTCCTACGTCAAGCTCGATCAGAGCGGGCTTTCGGCGGACGAATTCCAGCAAACGCTCGCCAAGGTCGATCCGCGCGCCAAGAACGTCATCGCTTCTCGGGTCGAGACGAAGGACGCCTTTCAGACCGCCGCCCGCCTGGGGGCCAAGTATTTTCAGGGCTACTACTTTGCGCGACCGGTCACCCTCGGCACCAAGGTGGTCAACCCGTCCGTGGTGACCATCATGGATTTGCTGCGCCTGCTGCGCGAGAGCGCGGAGGTGCGCAAGCTCGAGGACTTGATGAAGCGCGATCCGACTCTGTCGTTCAAGCTGCTGCGCTATATCAACTCGCCCGCCGTCGGCTTGCGCAACGAGATCAGCTCCTTCCGCCAAGCGCTCACCATGTTGGGGTACGAGAAACTGTACAAATGGCTCACCCTGGTGTTGGTGACCGCGGGCACGAGCTCGGCGGCCAATGCGCTCGCCAAGACCGCGCTGACCCGTGGCCTGATGGCCGAAGAGTTCGCCGAGGTTGCTTTCACGCGCGAGTGCGCCGACGAGCTGTTCATGGTGGGGACTTTCTCGCTGCTGGACGTGATGCTCGAAACGCCGAAACAAGAGCTGTTCGAGAAAGTGGCGCTTCCCCCCGCCGTGCGGCAAGCCATCGTGTCGCGCGAGGGCGCCTACGCACCGGTGCTGGACTTGATCGAGTTGTGCGAGCAACAGGAGTTCGATCGGCTGGCGGCAAAGGCCGAAGCGCTCGGCATCCCCGCGCACGCGGTGAACCACGCGCACTTGAATGCACTGGCGCGTGCCGAAAAGCTAGCAGCGTAGGGAGTGCGTGGCTCGTCCACGGGCTAGGCGTTTGCTACTCCATGGAGTACCAGTCTGTAGTCCTTATCTAAAAAGGGCTCACTCCCATATACCCCTATCTGTAGCAGGCTAAGGCCTTGCCAGACCGAAGCCGTCGCGCAATCTGATCTGGTCGGCTTCGTCGGCAAAAACAGCAGTCCAAATCGCCTCGTTTTCGCGCTAATGCTTTGGCGCCCGCCAGCAATAATGCCAGCAACCAATCTGCGGTGGCATGATGGCGGAAGAACGGGACCAAGAACGCAACTTACCAGCAACGCCTAAACGGCTCGAGCAAGCGCGCGAGCAAGGTCAGGTCGCGCGCTCACGCGAGCTCGCGACTTGTCTCGTGCTGCTGGGTGCCGCCGGCGCGATCTGGTGGACTGCGCCCACCGTGGCCGCCCGCTTCCAAGGCCTGATGCGCGCCGGCCTGACCTTGGACGGTCGCAGCGCTTTCGTGCCCGACACCATGGCTGAACGACTGAGCGCCTTGTCACTCGACGCGATCCTGGTCGTGCTGCCGATCCTAGGGGTGCTGCTGGCCGCCAGCCTGCTCGCACCGCTCGCGCTCGGCGGCTGGGTCTTCACTCTCAACCCCATCGTGCCCGCATTTTCGCGCCTAAGCCTGCTTGCCGGGCTGGGCCGCATGTTCTCGGTACAGGGATTGATCGAGTTGGTTAAGGCGATCGCCAAGGCCTTGTTGGTCGGCGGTGTCGGGGCGTGGCTCATCTGGCGCAGCATCGATCCGATGATCGCGCTGGCCGAGGCCGCCCCGCTCGAAAGCATGACCCACTTCTCGCAGCTCATGCTTTGGGCATTCTTGATCTTGGCGGCGGCCCTTCTGGTGGTGGCCGCTATCGATGTGCCGTATCAGCTGTACCACCATCATTCGAACCTGCGCATGACCTTGCAAGAGGTCAAGCGCGAAGCGCGCGAAAGCGAAGGCGATCCGCAGCTCAAGGCGCGTGTACGCGAACGAGCCCGAGAAATTTCGCGCCGGCGCATGATGTCGCAGGTCCCCAAGGCGGACGTTGTAGTCACCAACCCGACGCACTACGCGGTGGCGCTGAAGTATGTGGACGGCAGGATGGGTGCGCCGAAGGTGGTCGCCAAGGGCGCCGACCTGCTCGCGGCGCGCATCCGCGCCGTGGCACAAGAGCATGAGGTGCCGGTGTTCGAAGCGCCCCCACTGGCGCGAGCACTGTACCGCAACGTGGAACTCGAACAGCCAATCCCGAATGCCCTGTACGCCGCGGTCGCGCAGGTCTTAGCCTACGTCTACCAGCTTCGCAATTGGCGTCGCTTCGGCGGCAATGCACCGATCGCTCCGGTCGATTTGCCGGTGCCCGCCGAATTGGACATGCAAGGAGCTAGCGCGTGAATACAGCCAACCCCTCGCTCCATTGGCTCGGCGGTATGCGCCTGAACGCGCTGGCCGCCCCGCTGCTCATGGTGTTGGTGCTCGCCATGATGATCCTGCCCCTGCCGGCGTTGGTGCTGGATCTCTTGTTCACCTTCAATATCGCGCTCGCCCTCATCGTCTTGCTGGTGAGCGTATACGCGCGTAAGCCGCTCGATTTCGCCTCGTTTCCGACCGTTCTGCTGATCACTACCTTGATGCGACTTTCGTTGAACGTGGCCTCCTCGCGGGTCGTGCTTTTGGAAGGTCACACCGGCGCCGACGCCGCCGGGAAGGTGATCGAAGCGTTCGGTCACTTCCTGGTGGGAGGGGACTTCGCGGTCGGTATCGTCGTGTTCGTGATCTTGGTGGTGATCAACTTCGTCGTTATCACCAAGGGCGCGGGTCGCATCGCGGAGGTGAGCGCTCGATTCACCTTGGACGCGATGCCCGGCAAGCAGATGGCGATCGACGCGGACTTGAATGCGGGCTTGATCGGAGAAGACGAAGCGCGCCGACGCCGGCAAGAGATCGCGCAGGAGGCTGAGTTCTACGGCTCCATGGACGGTGCCAGCAAGTTCGTGCGCGGCGACGCC
>CAZILI010000128.1:0-9364 GCA_964539965.1 uncultured Burkholderiales bacterium
GGCGGTGTGACAGCTACTATTCCGTTTTGCCGCCTATAACCCTTTAGACGAAGCGGCGCCGAAAAAGGATACGGTGTGAGCTAAGCAGAGGAAGAAGGCGAGGGCTTACGATCGCAGGTGAACTCGTCGTCCTCATCGCGGCCGAAGCTGCAGCCGGCGGCCAAATCCTGCTTCAGCCTTTCGCGGGCGCGATACAGACGAATCTTTACGGTGTCGAGGCTATCGCCGAGGATATGGGCGATTTCGCGATTCTTGAATCCCTCCAGCTCACTCAGCACGATCACCGCGCGATAGGGGTCCGGAAGATGGTCTACGAACTCGCGAATGCATGCGTTCATCTCGTCGCGCATCGCCATTGCCTCGGTCGATGGACTGCGCTGTTCCGCGACAAGATCGAGTGCTGCGGAGTCGTCAGACTCCAATTCGCTAGCAGCAGTCGTCTGCACTTCTGTTCGGAAATCCAGGCTGCGAAACCGATCGAACGCTGTGTTCGTAGCGATACGATAGATCCATGTGGAAAGCTGCGAGCCGCCCCGAAAGTGCGCCAATCCGTCGTTCACCTTGACCATGACCAATTGGGTGAGGTCTTCCGCGTCCCGCTCGCCTACAAGGCGCTTGAGATAGCGAAGCACTCGAGGTCGAAAGGTGTCGTGAATGACTTGGAAGTCAAGCGCGACCTCTTGTTTCGCGGTTTGGCTCATAGGCGTGGATTCAGAACGCTAGGTTTGGCTCATAGGCATAGGCGTGGATTCAGAACGCTAGTTGAGAGTGCCTACTAAATCAGATACCGGCGATATGGGGTGGCGTTGGCTCACTTTCAAGTGACAGGGGCGCCGACGCGCAATACCACTTGAAGGACTTTTGGGCGTATCAGCGTACGACCAGAACGCGCGATCCAGCCTCGGTTTCGTTTCGTCGTGGATTGAAATGGGCTCAGCGACTGCTTTGTACTGCCAACCCGACGTCGCGTTGCGACCGCCGGAAGTCAGGAGTTGGCCCGTTGCCGAACAGCGCCGCTACCACGGAGAATGCATCGCAACGTCACCGCACGTGCCGGACGAAGTTAGCCTTCAGCGCCTCGCAGAACTCAGCGTCGGCGACGTATTCCTCGAGTCGATAGGCCTCGACTTCGACCGGTCGATCCGACTTGCCGTTGCCGCGCGGATCCAGCGCAATGCAGCGGTAATGGCGGCTGAAATAGGGTAGCTGCCCCTTCCACTTGCGCGAATGACCGATCGGAAACGCGGGCATGAAGAGCAGCGTGTGCTCGCCTGTTCCGTAGACTTCGTAGTGAACCTTGACGCCGTTACGATCAACGCAATCTTCTTGATCGGGTAGTCTTGCGCGCACTCTTCTCCTCCGCGGTTCGCTGGGTACCTTCTTCGAAATGCCGAATGAGTTTTCCGAACGTCTCAGCGCCCGCCGCACGGGCAGGTCGGGCCCTTCGCGGCCGGTCAAGATGTTCGTTTCCGCACCCAAGAACACGCTGCTGACCAACGCGGCACGTCCTCGGCCTCAAGAGCTCCGAAGCCGTCGGACTGGCTCAACGCTCGGCGCAAAACCTCTAGCAGCAGCTTTTCCCATCCGAGCATTGCCTTTTTTATCGAGCGCGCGATTTGCCGATCCGACCAACTGGCCGCGCTCAGTTCGTTCAATATCCTGACGTAGCCGGAGTCGAGGTCCTCGTCCAGAAAATCGCAGGCGAGCTCCCACTGACACCAGAGTGGGAGAGGCTGCTGAAACATGGCGGCCTGGCGCTCCAGCAAGCGTTCATTGAGCGCCTCGAACAGCGCTAGCACTAGACCTTGCTTGGAGCCGAAGTAATAGTGGATTTGACTGAGCGGCACGTTCGCCGCGAGCGCCACCTGGCGCGTCGACAGCGCCGCGTAGCCGTCTTGCCGCAGGCAGGTTTCCGCAGCCCGTCAGGGCCTGCTTGCGGTCCTCGTAGAGATACGGTACTGAGCGAATCCTCGGAAACCGAGCGAAAAGGCCGCTACCTGCGTTCGAGGTCGAAGGCTTGAGCGATGCGCGACAGTGAGAAGCGGGGGAGCCCTACATCGAGAACGCCAATCGTGCGCCGAGGGTAGCGCGCACGGCAGCGGAGAAATTGATTTCCAGTCGCTCTAGCGAAACGCCGCGGGATCGAGTCGATGGCGCCTCAGCAGGATGTGGAACTCGCGCCAACTCAGCTGCGCGGCGCGCAGCGCGCGAATGCGGTTGCCGCGCGTGGCGGCGAGCAGGCTGGTGAGGTAGTCGCGCTCGAAGCGCAACTCTGCCTCGTCCATGGAGGGTACCGGCAGCGCCTCGGCGCTTCGCCGCCGTAGCCAAGACAGTCCGAAAACCAGTGCGAAGTCCATGTTCATTCGGGTTCGAAAACCTATCTATATAACGCGGGACGCGCGGGTAGGCGGACAGCGGCCGGGGCCTCTCTGCGCTTGTCGGCAGCGGCAGCCGGCGCGGCGGCTCCTGGTCGCACCAGGGTAAGAAACGGCTGCTCCACCGTCATGCCGTCTTCGGACTCGCAAAACGCCCACACTCGCTTGCCTGCAGATGCTTTGTTGGCCATGCCGTCTCTCCTCGCGCTCGTTGTGCCAGTAAGTCACGACAGCCGGGCATAAGGTTCAACCTTTTTCGCGTTCGCGTCCCCACCCGAGCGGGGGAGATCGGCGACTTGCTGAGTGGTTATACGCGCCGAGGACAGGCCCGGATGCGCATGGACGTCGCACCCTATCCGGTCAGGGTGGACCGCTCGACGGGGGTATACGTGCGAAGGCCGCATCTGGATGCGGCCTCTAGAGTGCTACTAGGGGAGGTAGGCTGGAAGAATGCCCGACCGTCGGAACTTACCGCATGCGGCCGGGCCCCGCACAACACGAGATAGTTGCCTGCCGGAGCTTTGATGGCGGCTCGTTCCCGCCCTGATCCGCAGAAAAATGATCAAGCACTTCAACCACAAGACAATCACTCCTCGAATTCGCCACGAGGCAATTGCGATTGCCGGATAATGGACTGCAGCGTGCCTATCCTATCTTGGGCTCGGCATGCTCTGGCACTGGCACGGTGATAGTCGTGCTGAGCCTCCACTTGGGTGACGTACACTCGCCCGCTAGCCGTTGGGCTAGCTCTTCCGCGGAAGCGGTTTCGAAGAAAACAATTCCAACGCTTCGCGCAGGTTCTCTCGGGCGAGTTCGATGGTATCGCCCTCACTGGCAACATCCAACTCGGGGCATGAGGAGACATAGCCCGCCCCCTCTCGCTCAATAGTGGCCGTGAGCTTCCGATTCACCTTCATATCGATGCTATCTATGTGACGAGCGCATACTCATGCAGCCCCGAGCCTGATCTCTGCCTTGCGGACGCACGGAAGCGAGTTACTTTTCCGGCGCGCGAGTCGCCTGCCAGTGCGTCATCTTCCAGCCTCCGCCCGCCCTGGTCCAGGTGCTGGTGTACAAGATATTGAAGGTCATCTCCTTGTCGCCGCGGACCACCGTCGGCGTGCCCTTGCCGATGACTTGCACCAGGTTGTCGTTGACCACGCGCACGCGCAGCACCTCGCGCGCGAAGCTCTTGATCTTTAACTCGCCCTTTCTGAACGGCGCGGTGAGCTGATCCTTGCCGACGTCCATCATGCCGCTCGAGTGGATGTACACCACGTCGTCGGCCATGACCGAGGTCCACAGATCCATGTTGTTGGTCGACAAGCCCTCGTGACGCTTATCGTCTTGCACGCGCACGTCGTCTTCGACACCGGCCCAGGCGTTGAGTGCAGCGGCCAAAGCCAGCACGGCCAAGCTGCGCAACAGTCGTATAGTCATCATTCGCTCCTCCTCATGAACATGATGTGCATCCTAACACCACTCGGCTACGAGCGTGAATTGCCGGCCACGGGGGAGCGATGCGCCCGGGCTTACAGCGCAAAGAAACATGAGCTTCCGCGCGACGACTAATTCGTAGCGGCTAGTAACAGCGCGTTCCTGCGCGATCGGGCAGTGGTGCCCTACGCCTTTTGCGCCGCGGCAAGTTGACTCGCGCGTTCCAATAGGCGTTTCGCGTTCAAGTAGGTGGGCGGTTCGATCCACAGGCCGGCAACCAAGGCACGATCCTTTCCTTCCGCGCGCGCTTGTTCAAAGGCTTGCACAACGGTACGCGCATGGGTGCACTCGTCCTCGCTCGGCGTGAAGACTTGGTGGACCACTGCAACGTGCTCCGGCAGTACCACGCTCTTGCTGCGATAGCCGAGTTTGCGCGAGCGGCGCGCCTCGCGCTCGCAGCCTTGCGAGTCGGCGAAGGTGAAAGGTGCATCGATCGGTTCAATGCCAAGCGCACGCGCCTCGAGCAGGAAGCGCGCCCGCGCGTGGGCCAGCTCTTCCGCATCGGGGCTGCGCTCGGCCATCAGGTCTGATGCCAGATCTTCCGTGCCGAGCAGCGCGCTCTTTACGCGCGTGCTGGCGCGGGCGATTTCCTGCAGATTGACTACTCCGGCTGCCGTCTCAGCGTTCGGCACGATCTCGATAGCGCCTGGTGACAGTCGATGCTGCTCTTCGAGGCGATCGAGTTCCTGCGCGAGCGCGGCGACTTGTGCGCCGCTGACGCATTTGGGCAGAAAGATGATTTGCGGGTACGCCGCCATGACCGCCGCCAAGTCGGTACGGCCCATGCTCTCCAGCGTGTTGACGCGCACGGCGGCGATGATGCCGCGCCGCTTTGCCTCGGCGTAGAGTTTGGCGGCCTGCTGCCGAGCAGATTCGCGCAGCGCAGCGGGTGTACCGTCTTCCAGATCTTGGATCACCATATCGGGTTGCGCTTGCAAGGCTTGCGCGTGAGCTGCGGCATCGGCGCCGGGGACAAACAAGCTGGAACGCCTTAAATCCGGTGGGCGAATCATGGTGGTCAGAAAGGAAATTTGAGAACAATCATCGAGGAAGCCAATGTATCCCTTGACCCCACAGAGGGTCAATCGCCGAGCACGTCCTTCAAGAGATCGGCCCGCAGGGTGGATCGAGCGTGGTTCTAGGGTGCCGCTCAGTGCGTCCGCCGCTCTCCGTCGAGCCGCCGGCCACTTCCGTTACACTTAGCCCGTGTTGATCAAGCTCTCACAAGGGACCATCTACGACCCCGCTCACGGTGTGGACGCCGAGGTGCGCGACCTTTTTCTGCGCGACGGCCGCATCGTCGCCGCCCCTGCCGAGTCGGAGCGCATCGAGCGCGAGTACGATCTGCGAGGCCATATCGTGATGGCGGGCGCGATCGACCTGCATACCCACATCGGCGGCGGCAAGGTCAACATCGCGCGCGCCATGATGGTGGAGGACCACCGCCGCCATCTTGTCGCGCGCAGTGAGCTCACGCGCGGCGGCGTCGGTCACGCGGCTCCGTCTACTTTCACCACCGGCTACCGTTACGCCGAGATGGGCTACACGGCCTGCTTCGAGCCCGCCGTGCTGCCGGTGAACGCGCGCCAAGCGCACATGGAGATGGGCGACACGCCGATCGTCGACAAGGGCGGTTACGTCATGCTCGGATCTGACGATTTCTTGCTGCGCTTGTTGGCGGAGAATCGCGATCAGCGCGAGGTGAACGACTACGTCGCTTGGACCTTGCACGCCGCGCAAGCCTTGGCGCTCAAGGTGGTCAATCCCGGCGGCATCAGCGCGTTCAAATTCAATCAGCGCAAGCTCGACTTCGACGAACAGCACGTGCACTACCGCGTCACGCCGCGCCAAATTCTGCAAGCGCTTGCGCGAGCGGTGCACGCGCTCGGCGTGCCGCACCCCTTGCACGTGCACGCGAGCAATTTGGGCGTGCCGGGCAACGTCGACACGACGCTTGCGACCATCGCCGCCGCCGAGGGCCTGCCGATGCATCTGACGCACATCCAGTTCCACGCCTACGGCGCCGAGGGCGAGCGCAAGTTCTCCTCCGGCGCGGCGCGCATCGCCGAGGCAATCAACGCCAATCCGAATATCAGCGCCGACGTGGGGCAGATCATGTTCGGCCAGACGGTGACCGCCTCCGGCGACAGCATGGCGCAGTATCGCAACTCGAGCCTGGCGCGACCGAAAAAATGGGTGGTGATGGATATCGAATGCGACGCCGGCTGCGGCGTGGTGCCGTTTCGCTACCGCGATCAGAATTTCGTCAACGCGCTGCAGTGGGCGATCGGGCTGGAGATCTTTCTTCTCGTCGACGATCCGTGGCGTATCTTCTTGACCACCGACCACCCCAACGGCGCGCCGTTTACCAGCTATCCGCACTTGATCCGCCTGCTGATGGACCGATCGTTCCGCAACGACGCGCTCGCGCGCATCCATCCCGAGGCGGCCAAACTAAGCGCCCTGGGCGGTATTGCGCGCGAATACTCGCTGTACGAGATCGCCGTCATGACGCGTGCCGCGCCGGCCCGCACCCTTGGCCTTCACGATCGCGGTCACCTCGGTGTGGGGGCTGCGGCCGACATCGCCGTGTACGAGCGGGCGGCGGACTGGGAGCGGACCTTCGCCGCGCCGCGCTACGTGTTCAAGGGCGGCGAATTGGTCGCCGAGCGCGGCAAGATCGTCAAGGTGGTGTGGGGCGACACGCACGCGGTGAAGCCCGCCTTTGATCGCGACATCGAAGCCGAGCTTGCGCCCTATTTCGAGCGCTACCACACGATAAGCATGCAGAACTACAAGATCAGTCGCGACGAAATGGCCGAGTTCGGTCACGGCAACCGATTGGTCGAGCATGGATGTGAAAGGCACTAAGCGCAGAGGCAAACAGAGTGGATATTGTGGTGACCAACGTCCTCGCCATTGAGCCGAAAACGCTGAATTTCTCTGTGCCTCTGTGCCTCTGTGGTTCACGCGAGCTCTTCGCTCCATGATCATCAACGGCACCTACATAGACGACACGTTCGCCGAAGCCTTCGGCATGAAGGCGACGCGCGTGTGGATCACGGCAGCGAATTTGAAGTGGGCCTACCACGCGGCGATGTCGATGACCGGGTTCGCCACCTCGGTGATCGCGTGCGGCTGCGAAGCGGGCATCGAGCGCAAGCTCGATCCGGCCGAGACGCCGGACGGGCGCCCCGGCGCCGCGGTGCTGCTGTTCGCCATGTCGACCAAGGAATTGACCAGACAACTCGAGCGGCGCGTCGGTCAATGCGTGCTGACCGCGCCCACCAGCGCTTGCTTCGCCGGCATGGTACAAGGCGAGCCGCTGCCGCTGGGGAAGTCGTTGCGTTATTTCGGTGACGGTTTTCAAGTCTCCAAACTGATCGAGGGCAGGCGCTATTGGCGCGTGCCGGTGATGGACGGCGAGTTTTTGTGCGAAGACACGACCGCCATGGTGAAAGCGATCGGCGGCGGCAATTTTCTGATTCTCACCGAAACGCAAGCGCAGGCCTTGGCCGCCTGCGAAGCCGCCATCGAGGCGATGCGGCGCGTCGACAACGTGATCATGCCGTTTCCCGGCGGCGTGGTGCGCTCGGGCTCGAAGGTGGGCTCGAAATACAAGGCGCTGATCGCGTCGACCAACGACGCATTCTGCCCCACCCTCCGCGGGGCCACCCAATCGCAACTCGGCCCCGAAGTCGGCTGCGTCATGGAAATCGTGATCGACGGGCTTGGCGAAGCCGATATCCGCGCGGCCATGCGCGCCGGCTTGTCGGCGGTGTGCGAGCTGGGCGCGGCGCACGGCGTGAGGCGCGTGAGCGCCGGCAACTACGGCGGCAAGTTGGGCCAGTATCATTTCAAGCTGCGCGAGATCTTGGCGTGAGACCGCTCTGCCTCGAAATGATCGCTCCCCCGCCTCGGCGGCTGGACTTGTCACCGCTCACGCCGGACCGGCTAGCGGGCGCTTCGCTGGGCGAGATCGAGCGCATGACTTTGGCGTGCGGCAAAGAGGATATTGCCGTCGCCGAATTGTTTCGCGTCTCCGGAGAGGATAGCCAAGACATCGAATTCACCGAGACCACCGATCGCTGCGATCACATCGGCGCCGGCATGACGCGCGGACGCATTTCGGTCAACGGCGACTGCGGCGATTTTCTCGGCTTCGACATGCGCGGTGGCAACATTGAAGCGCGCGGGCAAGTCGGTGACTATGCCGCGAGCAAAATGAAGAGCGGCGAACTGCGCATCCTCGGCGACGCCGGCGCTTTCCTGGGCGGGGCGCCCGCCGGAGAACGCCGCGGCATGGCGGGTGGGCTGGTGATCGTCGCCGGCAGCGTCGGTGACCGCAGCGGCGACTTCATGCGCCGCGGGACAATTCTCATCGAGGGTGCGGCCGGCGAGTATTGCGCCTCGCGCATGCTGGCAGGCACTATCGCCGTGCTCGGCCCTGTGGGCAGTCGAGCAGGATACGGTCTGCGGCGCGGCAGCTTGATGCTCACGCGCGAGCCGGCGCAGGTCTTGCCGACTTTCGTCGACTGCGGCGAGCACGACTTCGGCTTCTTGAGATTGATGAAGCGCGCATGGCTCGCCAGCGGGAGCCGCTTCGCCGAACTCGAGCCGGGCAGGAATCGGGCGCGCCGCTTTGTGGGCGACGGCGCTGCCGGCGGCGTGGGCGAGATACTGGTACTAAAGTAGGGAACCTCTGTTCTAAAGGAGCGATCGAAATGGCGGAAGCACGCGGAAAGGACGAAAGGGTTTACACCGAGGCGGAAATCAAAGAGCGCCTGGCGAAGGAACTTCCGCAGTGGTATTACGAAGACGGCTGGATACGACGCAAGTACCGCACCGAGGGCTGGAAGGGCACCTTGATGGTGGTCAACACCATCGGCCACCTGGCCGAGGCGGCATGGCATCATCCGGATCTCAACGTGTCCTACGCCCACGTCACGGTGAAGCTCGTGAATCACGCCGCCAAGGGGGTGAGCGACAAGTGCTTCGCGCTCGCCAAGAAGATCGAAGAGGTGATCCATTGGCAGCCGCGCAAGGAAGGCGGGCCGCTGGAAGGCACGCCGAACGAGGACCAGCGCTTTCGCTACATCAAGTACGACTATTGAGCGCACGGCAAGAAGAGCCGCTCGTGCCTCGATGATTCCTGCTCGTAACCGCCGCGAACGGCGTCGCGCCTCGCTGTGGGCGCTCGCCGCCATTTGCTGGCTCGCTGGGGCGGCGCGCGGCGAAGAATTCTCTTTGAACGAGATCGCGCCGGGGGTATTCGTTCATCAAGGTCAGATCGCCGAGCGCTCGTCGGCCAACCTGGGCGACCAGGCCAACATCGGCTTCATCCTGGGTACGCGTTGTGTGGCGGTGGTCGACAGCGGCGGCAGCCTGCCTGTGGGGCAACGCCTGCGTGCGGCGATCAAGCGGACGACTTCGTTGCCGGTGTGCTACGTGATCAACACGCACGTGCATCCCGACCACGTGTTCGGCAACGC
>CAZILI010000129.1:0-9293 GCA_964539965.1 uncultured Burkholderiales bacterium
ACTGTTTGTGCCCGTCGCCGCTGACCATGCTGACCTACATGGCCGCCAAGACCAAGCGCATCAAGTTGGCGCCCGGCGCGCACCTGTTGCCGTATCACAACCCCGTCGAGTTGGCGCATCGCGTGGCCTTCCTCGACCACTTGGCGCAAGGCCGCTTGCAGCTCGGCGTCGCGGCCGGGGCGCACAAAGGCGATTTCATGGCCTTCGGCGTGGACGGCGCCAACGGCGAGAACCGCGTGATGATGCGCGAGGCGCTCGACATTATCCTTGGCATCTGGAACACGCCGGGGGAATTCAAATACGAAGGCAAGTATTGGAAGGTGCATATCCCGCCCGAGATGGTCAATGGCAACTATAAGCACCATCTGCATCCCTTCACCAAGCCGCATCCGCCCATTGGCATGGCTGTACTGACGCCGGGATCGGATACGGTGAAGCTCGCCGGCTCGCGCGGCTACATGCCGCTGTCCATTCATCTTAACGACAAGTACACCGTGGGGCATTGGCAAACCTATGCCGAATCCGCCGAGAAGGCGGGTATCAAACCCGATCGCAACAAATGGCGCGTCTATTGCGAGATCTTGGTCGCCGACACCGACGCGGAAGCCGAGAAACTCGCCTTCGAAGGTCCGCTCGGGCGCGTGGCGCGCGAATACCTCTGGCAGCTCTACAACGCCTTCGGCTATCTCGGGCATTTGAAGAACGATCCGAGTCTGCCGGATTCGGCGGTGACTCCCGAGTACTTCATGCGCAATTGCTGGATCATAGGCTCAGTTTCCACCGTGACCGATCGCATCGTCGAGATGTATGAAAAAACGGGCGGGTTCGGCACCTTGCTTTGGAGCCCGACAGATTACGGCGAGCAGGCGCAGCGCATGCGGCACACGCTGGAGCTGCTGATGAGAGAGGTGTTGCCTAGAGTCAACGCCAAAGTCAAAGCATTGCCTCAAGCCGCATAGCTCGGCTGGGCAACAACATCGAGACTTAGGAGGAGAACATGTTCACGAGGATGAACCTGGCGAATTATCGCCCCGAGTTTGACAATCCACAGCATCAAGAAATCTTCGACGCGCTCGGCGAGATCGCCATCGCGCGCCGCCGCTTCCTGAAGGCCGCCGCGGCGGTCTCGGCCGGCGGGCTCATGCTGCCGCGGCTCGCGCAGGCGATCGCGGTGCCGCCCGAGGTGGCCTATCCGCTGGGCACGAAGCAGATCGCCCCCGATATTCAAGGCGCCATCAAGTTCTGGCTCACCGAATTGTCGAAGGCGGCGCCCGACACCGGCGCCGAAGTGCGGCTGACCGCGGAGGAGAAAGCCCAGCTCAAAGCCATGAAACCTACCGTGGGCCACACTTGGTACGGACTGTTCGTCCCCGCGGTCGCGGGCTGGAATCGATTCTGGGGCGCGGACGTCGATCAATGGGCAGCCAAGAAGGTCGTGTACGACGTGCAGGGCAAGCCCGAGCGCGACGTGGCCGGCGTGCAGTTGATGCTCGAACAGAAAGTGCCGATCGTGGGCACGCTTGCCGTCGATTGGGTGGTGATGAGCGAAGCGATGCGCAAGCTGCACGCCGCCAACGCGCCTTCCACCAGTGTCATCACGCCGTCTTCGGCCTATTTTCCGACGACATCGACGATCATGTCGGATCAGGTGGAGAACGCGCGCAGCCTGGTGTTGCCGATGGCGAAACGCTTGCGGGCGGAGGGCAACAAGGAGGCCGACGTTGTGCTGCTCACGGCCAAGAGCCCAGCCTTCTACGACGTGACGCGCAACAAGGGTTTCTACGAGGGCATCAAGTCAGACGAAGTCCAGCAAGTCTGCAAGATGAAAGTCGTCGCCGAGCGTCCGGTCGCCACTGGTACCCAGGATGCGCAGGCGGTCACGGCATCGATCTTGCAGCAATTCCCGAATGTCAAATGCATCGCGGCGCTGGGTCACTGGTTCGCCGGTTCGTCGGCCGCCATTCGCGATGCGGGACGCAAGGACGTCTTTGTCATCGCCTTCGACTTGGATCAAGCCACCGCGGCGGATCTATTGACCGGCGGCTGGCCCGTCTACACAACCTACAGCTTGCCGATCGCGCAATCGAGCCATCGCGACGCCGACATCATGGGCAAGCTGCTGCTCGGCAAGAAGGTGCCGCTATTGGTAAAGACCATCGGCACGACCACCACACCCGAGAATGTGGCGGAGGCGTGGGCGCATGATTGGAATGGGGAGAAACCGCCGTTCTAATTTCCAGACGAGGCTGAAGAGCCGCGAGGGTGGAGCGCGTCGAGCGCTCCGACCCGTCCGCGGCCTGAAGATCGGTGCGGTACGGCAAAGGCGCCGGATTTGCCTTGCCTTGTCGGTGAGCAGCCGGGTTCGGAAAACGAAAAAATGCCAGCGTCGGCAAATCCGCTACTAGAGGTGCAACAAGTGTCGAAAGCGTTCGGCGGTGCGCAAGCGCTCGCCGGCGTGGATTTGACGCTTGAGCGCAGCACCGTACACGCGGTGGTAGGTCACAACGGGGCCGGCAAATCCACGCTCATGAAGGTGCTGAGCGGAATCGTGCAGCCTGACTCGGGTCGCGTATTGCTCGACGGCGAGGCGATCGTCTGCCGCCATCCGCGCGAGGCGCAAGAGCGCGGCATTTCCATGGTTCACCAGGAGTTGAGCGTCATCGAAGACCTCGATGTCGCCGAGAACATTTTCTTGGGCCGCGAACCCACCCATGCCGGCGGCCTCACCGATCGCGCGACACTCGACCGAAGGGCGGAGGCGCTGCTGCGGAAACTCGATCTCGACTGGCCGGTGCGCACCAAATGCGGCGTGCTGAGCGTGGGCGAGAAGCAGATGGTGGAGATCGCTCGCGCGATCTCGTGGGATGCGAATGTATTGATTTTGGACGAACCCACCTCCGCGCTGTCACTGAACGAACAAAATGCCCTGTTCGAATTCATCGGCAAACTAAAAGCGAACGGTCTGGGCATCCTCTATATCTCGCATCGATTGGACGAGATCCTGCAGCTCGCGGACACCGTCACCGTTCTTCGGGACGGGAAGAACGCCGGCCGACTGCAGCGCGGCCAATTCAACCACGCCGCCCTGATCGAAACGATGATCGGCCGCACAATCGACAAACTCTCTTCGGCCGAAAGCAAACGGGGTGAGAAAGTCCTGGAGATCGTCGACCTGCGCTCACGCACCGGGCGATTGAACGGTATCGATCTGTCGGTAAGCGCCGGAGAGATCGTCGGGCTGGCCGGCATGCTCGGCAGCGGCCGCAGCGAGCTCTTCGAGTGCATTTTCGGCTTGCGACGCTATGAAGCCGGGACGATATCGGTGAACAACGTGCGGGAACAGATGCGTTCACCTAAGGCCGCTATGGTCAAGGGCATCGCTTTGGTGCCCGAGGACCGCAAGATCCAAGGCATCTTCGCGGGCACCGCGCTATGGAAGAACGTGATGCTCGCTTCGGTCCACGACTTGTTCGCGCGATTGGGTTTTGTCAAGGAAGGCCTAGCGCGCCGAAACACGCAAGAGCAAGCCAAGCGGCTGGATATCCGCTTTAACTCGATCAACCAAGACATCGGCCTGTTGAGCGGCGGCAATCAGCAGAAGGCGATCCTGGCGCGCTGGATTCTCCGCGATCCCAAGTTGTTGTTGTTGGACGATCCTACCGCCGGCATCGACGTCGGCGCTAAATCGGAGATCCACGTGCTGATCGGCGAATTGGCGAGCCAAGGCGTGGCGATACTCGTTTCGTCATCCGAGTTCGATGAACTTATCGGTTTGTGCCATCGCATTCTTGTCATGCGAGACGGCCGCATCATCGATGAGGTAGACGGAAAGAACGTCACCGAGCAGGCGTTGGTGCTGGCTGCGACGGGGGGACTACCGTGAACGAAGCGGTGGGCGCGGCGCTTTCGCGCCCCAGCCCAAGCACGGTGACACCTGGCGCCACGCCGCGCAAGCGGGGTGCCTTCGTGTCCGCGCGCATCGTCACCCTGTTAGGTCTTATATTGGTGGTTGCCCTCATCTTCGGCTACTTCGCACCACACTTTTTAAGTACTGGCAGCCTCATCAGTATCGGCCGCCAGGCAACGGTGACGGCGATTGTCGCCCTAGGCGCGACATTCGTGATTCTGGCGGGAGAGATCGATCTATCGGTCGGCGCGGTGGTGGCACTGGTGTCGGTGTTGGTTGCTTGGCTGGCAGGTCACGGGTATTCGATCCCGGTGATGCTGTTGGTGGCATTGGCGACGGGATTGACGATCGGTGCGGTGAACGGGTTCTTGAGCTTGACGTTGGCCGTGCCATCTTTTCTCGCGACGTTGGGAACGCTCTCCATCGTCAAGGGCATTGCCATGACGATCACACTGGAACCGATTCCGGTGCGCAGCATCGCCTTTATCAAGTTCTTCATGATCTCGCCCTGGCGCATCCCAATGCCGGTGATCATCGCATTGGTGCTGTTCGCCCTGTGCGTCGTGCTGCTCAATTACTCGCGCTTCGGCATTCGTGCGCGCGCGGTGGGATCGAACGAAAGCGCGGCGCGCTTGGCGGGACTCAACACCACGCGGCAGAAATACTGCGTGTTTCTGCTGGGCTCCGTGTTTGCTGCGATCGGCGGTGTCGTCCTGGCGGGACGAACCAACTACGGCATGGCGCAAGCCGGCGGTGGTCTGGAACTCGAGGTGATCGCGGCGGCGGTTCTGGGTGGCGCGCGCCTGGGCGGCGGGGTGGGCAGCGCGCTGGGGACCTTGTTGAGCGCGGTGCTGCTTACCATGATCTTCGTGGGTATCTCGACCGTGGGTCTGCCCGGCCCCTATCAAGACGTGGCGAAGGGTGCCGCGATCGGTCTCGCGGTTCTGCTGATGAGACGTTGAGCGGGCCGGCCATGAACGCAACCTCTCCCGGCGCACCGATTACCGCGGCCACGACCAGCCGCGCGAACTGGCATCTGCTCGATAGGCTGAGCGGCGTTCTGTACTTTTTTGTGTTGCTGCTGGTGTTTGTGATCCTCAAGCCAGGCGCGTTGACGCCCGGGTCGGCCGCAACCCTGCTGCAGTTGAGCGTCCCGCTGCTGGTGATCGCCACCGGCATGACGTTCTGCCTGGTGTGCGGCGAAGTCGATTTGTCCGTGGCCGGCATCGCCGGATTGACGAGCACGGTCGTAGCACTGCAGTTGGATCATGGCGCCGCGTGGCCTATCGCGATTACTTCGGGTTTGGGGGTGGGAGTGATGGTAGGAATGCTGAACGGCGGATTGACTGCGTGGCTCACGGGTTCGTTTCCACGCTTTCCGTCCTTTCTGGTGACGCTTGCCACCCTTTCGATCACCACCGGCGGCGCTTTGGCGTTGCAACCCATGCAGCAGCCTATCGCCATCAATAGTCCCGAGTTTAAGACTCTGTTCGGTTTCATCGATTCGGTGATCGCGAGCCTACCCACTTGGTACGCCGTTGCCGTGGTCGTGATCGCCCATTTTGTGTTGACCAAATCGCGCTTCGGCTACGCGATGTATTCAGTGGGAATAAACCCGCGGGCGGCGACGTTGGTGGGTTTCAATGTATTGCGCACCAAGTTCGCAGTGCTCACCGTGAGCGGATTGCTGGCGGCCTGCGGTGGAATTCTGATGGCCGGCTACGTGCAGGCGGGATTTCACGTCGTGGCGCAGGGCATCGAAGTCGACGCCATCGCCGCCGCGGTGATCGGGGGGACAGCTCTATTCGGCGGCCGTGGCTCCGTGCTTGGCACGGTAGTCGGTGTGCTGACCCTGGGCTTGCTCAACACCGGATTACTTATGATGGAAATCCACGTCAACGGGCAGCTGATTATCAAGGGCGCGCTCGTGATCTTGGCGCTGGTCATCGGTGAATACGTCCGCAAGCGAGCGGCGCTGGTGTGAGGCAGATCATGGACCCGGCGCAATTCAAGCTGATCGCGCGCCACTGGCTGACCGGGGTAGGTGTGGTCACGGCCGTAGTGGATGAGCGTCCCTACGGCGTCACCATGAGCGCGCTTACGCCCCTATCGCTCGCACCGGCGCAGTTCTTGATCTGCCTCGACCATCATTCGGACACGCTTGCCGCGATCAAGCAATGCGGCGCATTTTGCATTAACTACCTTGCCGAGGAGCAGACGAGACTGGCGAGCGCTTTTGCCAAAAAAGGTGATGGCAAGTTCGCCGACGTGGCGTTCCGCCGCGGCGAACTCGGCATGCCGATTCTCGAGGGTGTGATCGCCTACGTCGAGTGCAATTTGAGTGACACCCTGGCAGGTGGTGATCACGCCATCATCATCGGCGCCGCGGTCCACGGCGCCGCGCCCGGCGGCAAGCCGCTGGCCTACTACACCGCATCCTTCGGCGGTTTCAAACATTCGGGACATAACCATGCCTGAATCCGGTTTTCCTTCAGATATTGTTCCAGAACGGTACTCGCAAGAACTCGACTCGATAGACAGCGCGATCGCGAAGGTTACCGCAGGCGAAATGGTGATCGTCGTGGACGACGATGAACGCGAAGGCGAAGGCGACTTGGTGATCGCGGCGAGCAAAGCGAGCGAGACACAAGTCGCCTTCATGATCCGCTACACCAGCGGCATCCTGTGCGTGCCCATGCTCGCCGAGCGGGCGCGTGCGCTGCGGCTCGATCCGATGGTGTCCTGCAATGATGCGCCGCTGCAAACCGCTTTCACCGTCAGCGCGGACTACCGCGTCGGCCTCACCACCGGGATCGCTGCACGCGAACGTGCTGCCACGGTGCGTGCGCTGGCGGACGAGCGTGCCAGCGCCACCGACTTTGTGCGCCCCGGCCACATCTTCCCGCTGATTGCGAAAGACAGCGGCGTGCTGGTTCGCTCCGGGCACACTGAAGCGGCGGTCGATCTCGCGCGCTTAGCGAACCTGCCACCGGTTGGGCTTATCGGCGAACTGGTAAACGACGACGGCACGGTCAAGCGCAAGCCGGAACTCCTCGCTTTCGCGCAGGCGCATCGGTTAACGATTATTTCCGTAGACGATCTGATCAGCTATCGCCAGCGGCGGGAATGTTTGCTGCGCCGGGCCGGCGAATTTTCCGTCGCAACGGAGATCGGCGGGGCGAGGGCGATCGCCTACGCCACCCCATACGACGAACCACAGCATTTGGCGCTCGTATTCGGCGATATCGACAACGGAGAACCCGTTCCCGTGCGCATTCATCGCGAACACGTAATTTCCGACGTGTTTGGCGCGCGTTGCGCGGGCGAGCCGCACGCCCTGTCGAGCGCGCTCACGCGTATTGGGCGAGCGGGCCGCGGCGTGCTGATTTATCTGCGCGAAGGATCGACCAGCGCGGCCGTGCCGCAGGAATCGCCGTTCGCCACGCTCGCAAGCGCGCGAACAAGCGAACGCAACCGGCTGGAGCAATGGCGCCAAGTAGGGGTGGGCGCTCAGATCCTACGCGATCTTGGCATATCATCGATCGTGCTGCTGACCACTAAGCACATGCACTACGTCGGCCTCGGTGGTTTCGGCATTTCCATCGCCGAGCTGGAGATGATGATATAAGTTCGTCCGCTCAATCGTAGCGGGTTGCATTTTCCTAACCCGGGGCGGAGACCGCGAAGCCGCTCAGCTTTAAACTCGACGAGGAGAGATTCGCCATGCCTTATGTCAACCGCAACGGCGTCAAGGTTTTCTACGAAAGCTTCGGCCATGGCTCGCCCACGCTGGTGTTCTTGCATCCTTGGACAACCAATCACTACATCTGGGCATTCCAGGTAAACGACTTTTCACCCCAGCGGCGTTGCATCGTCATGGATCATCGCGGCCACGGCCAATCAGATAAGCCGGCGACCGGCTATGCCATCGGCGAGATGGCGGCGGACGTCGTGTCCATGCTTGATCAGGAAGGTATTGATCGCGCCGTGTTGGTAGGCAATTCCATCGGCGGCATGGTCGCCATGCAGACGAGTCTGGACGCCCCCAAGCGTGTCATCGGCAATTTGATTTTGAGCAGCGGCACCAACCTCGGTGCCGACGCGCCGTCGGAGCTGGGTGAGGAACTTAAGAAAGACTGGCGCGCGGTGATGAGCGGGCTGATGGCCTCCGGTGTGTCGGCGAAGTCGAAGGTGGACCGTCCGGAGATCGTCGCCTTCATGGAGGGCTGCTTCCGCAATCCATCGAACTTTAGCGACGCGGTTTTCTGGGCGAGCGTGGCCGATCCCAACGGCGTGTTCGGCTGGAACATTTCAGGTCGGCTGAAGGACATCAAGCAGCCCACGCTCATCATCGCCGGAGAGGAAGACGGCGCCACCACGGTCGCGCAGAATCAATTCTTGGCGGACAACATTCCGGGCAGCAAGATCAAGATCTACAAGGACGTAGGCCATTTCTGCCAGTTGGAAAAACCAATGCTGTTCAATGAGGACCTGCGCATGTTCATCGGGCAAGTAAGCTAAGATCACATTCCCGATTTAACGTCTTTGCCCTTCTGTGAATCTCGTCGTCAAACTCTTGCATCCGCTGTTCGCAGCCGAAATTGCCGGCATCGACCAGTCATCTGGGACAATCGCTGCACCGTGCAGCGCGCGCGGCCCCCTTCGACGATCGGCGCTATAGGCGGGATATGCGGCGCATGACCTTAGAGGACTGCCAGGCGGCCTTTGTCCTGGCTTTGCGCTGTTCATTGCAGCATGACTCCTATGCTCGAGCGGCCGCCGTATCGATGCACGGCGATCATGGCGAGATCAGCCAATTCATCGTGCATCTGTTGGAGCACGTCAAGCCTTAGATCAGCCGATGATCATCGTCTCACACCAAAGGTCGGGAAAGCTCCGTCCTGCTTCACCGCTCCAAACTAGCCCTTCACCAACGGCGGCTCTTCTTTTGCGTGACGGTCCGCTTCCGAGAACGCGAGCAAAATTCGCATCGTCTCGCGAATGACGACAAACAGCCGGTCTCGCTCGCCACGGCGGCTGAAGGTGAAAGTCAGCAAATTGGCGCGCTGCTCAGCTCATAGGTACAGTCTTGGGAAAGGGCATGCTCGCCGCCGCGTTTGAAGGTGCAAACCGCGCTACTCTCTCAACGTCGGCAGCACTCCGAAACTGTACAGCGCGAAGGACAGTATCGCCTACAGACCCGACCGCTGCGGTGTAACACTCAAGTTCTGGTCTGGGTCGACCGCTGGCTCGCCAATGTCGCGAAGAGGGAAAAGTTCATGGTCACCCGATAGCCGACCAGCGTGATCGTCTGCTTTTCTTGTTTCAAACGCGGCGCGCTATTTGTAGTCGAAAATCAGTTTTTCCTTACGGCGGCTTTGCAGCG
>CAZILI010000130.1:0-9249 GCA_964539965.1 uncultured Burkholderiales bacterium
GTCCAGCGCGAGCACCTTGCCGTCGCCGGTCAACACCAAGGGATTGATCTCGGCGAGCGAGGCGTCGGTTTCGTCGAAGGCACGGTACAAGCCCTGCAGTACCGCCCGCGCTTGCGGCAGGCTCTCCGGCGGCACGCCGATCTTGGCAGCGATGTCGTCGGCCTCATGCTCGCGTAGGCCGGCTGCGGGATCGATCGCCACCCGGTGAATCTTATCGGGCGTCTTGGCGGCGACCTCTTCGATGTCCATGCCGCCTTCGGAGCTCGCCATCAAGGTCACGCGTTGCGTGGCGCGATCGACCACCATGGCGACGTACAGCTCGCGCTTGATGTCGGCGCCCTCTTCGATCAACAGCCGGCGCACCGGCTGGCCTTGCGGGCCGGTCTGATGCGTGACCAGTTGCATGCCCAGGATGCGGCTCGCGTGCGCGCGCACTTCCTCGATCGACTTCGCGAGCTTGACGCCGCCGCCCTTACCTCGGCCGCCGGCGTGGATCTGCGCCTTCACGACCCAGACTTTCCCACCCAAGCTTTCGGCGCCGCGCACCGCTTCTTCTACCGAAAAACAGGGCACGCCGCGCAGAGTCGCGACGCCGTACTTGCGCAGGATTTCCTTCGCTTGGTACTCGTGGATCTTCATTCGGCGATCGCGCTCCTTGAGGTATACAGTAGATGGTATGGTGCGAGAAAGCTTGTCTGAATGCGGCCTATACGGCCATACTCCCTAAATCCTCGTGCGCGCCGCGTGGTAGCGAATTGTACCAGCCGACGGCGAGCTAGGATTCCGGCGGCTCTTTGCGGTACCAGCGCGGATAGAACTCGGCGACCGTCGGGCCGCGGGTATCCAAGGCATGACAGCCGTCGAGTTGAAACGGCTTCTTATTGGGATCGCGCGGCTCCTTGCGCGGCTGATGATAGAGGCTCTGCACCGCGGTGGGCGCCATCGACCCCAGCAACTCCGTCATGTGCGTGCAGCCCTTCAGCCCGCCGAACAGGCCGCCGAGAAAAATGCGAAAACCGGGGGCGATCTTGTGGCCTTTCAACTTGCCGTAGTCCGGTGTGATGCGATCGCAGGCGCCCTCGTACGGCATGCCGTCGGTCACGGCGCAGGCGTCGACCACGTTCAAGTGCTCGTCCAAGGTCAGGCGCAGCCGCATGTCGTGCACCGGCACGCCGGCCGGGCGAATCTTGTCGGCAAGCGGCGCGTCGAAGTCTTTGATGTCGACCAGCTGACCCTCGACATCGAACAGGCCGTCCACGCGCCGAAAGCCCTCGATGGTGATGGTGCGCTTGTGCACGCGAGAGCGTTCAGCGGTCGGTGGAGGTAACGGCACGTGCGCGCAGAGGGCTACTTGATCAAGGTGACCGGAACGTCGGCGAGGTGGATCACTTGGGTTGCCGCCGAGCCAAGCACGAGATTGGTCACCGCGCCCATGCCGCGGGTGCCCATAATGATTTCGTCGCAGCCGTGCTGCTTGGCGTAGGCGACGATAGTCTCGGCCACATGGCCGACGCCGATGTGATGCTGATAGGCGATCTTCGCTTGATCCAGCCGGGCGCGCGCCGCGGCCAACGCCTTGCCGGCCTCGTCGCGGTAGTAGGCGTTGATTTGGTCTTGATTCACGAACATCTTGACCACCCCGGACACGATGGGGATCTGGACATTCAGCAGATGGATCTTGGTCGCAGGCGCGCTGGCGCAGCGTTTGATGACGTGTTCCAGCGCGCGCAGCGCATTGTCCGAGCCGTCGACCGGCACGAGGATGGCAGGCATCAGCGCTCCGTCTTGGCGCTTGCGACGGCGCCCGAATCCGCGGCGAGATCGATCAGCTTCGCTTTGGCGCTAGCGCGCTTGGCGAGCCAGGTGCCGCCGCCGACCACCAACGCCGCGCCCAGCCAGGGGACCACGGTGTGCAGATAACGCGCCTTGTTCTCCACGTACTCGGTCACGGTCGGGTCGGTCACCGCCATCTCGCCCGCTACGAAACCGAGCAGCCCCGCGCCGACGGTGACGATGACGGGGAAACGGTCCATCAGCTTCATGATGATCTGGCTGCCGAATATGACGATGGGGATGCTGATCAGCAGGCCGATCACGATCAGCGGCATGTTGCCCTTGGCCGCTGCCGCGACGCCGATCACGTTATCCAAGCTCATCACCACGTCGGCGATGATGATGGTCTTGATGGCGGCCATGAGGTTGTCGTTGTCCGATACATTGTCTCCGTCACCGCCCTCGGGTAGCAACAGCTTGATGCCGATCCACAGGAGCAAGAGCGCGCCCACAATCTTGAGAAACGGCAGGGTGAGCAGCCAAACCGCGACGAAGGTCAGAATCACGCGCGCCGCCACCGCGCCACCGGCGCCGAACATGACGCCGAACTTGCGCTGGCGCTCGGGCAGCGAGCGGCAAGCCAGCGCAATCACCACGGCGTTGTCGCCTGACAGCACGATGTTGATCCCGATGATCTTCAGCAACGCCGACCATACCTCGGAACCGGTTAATGACTCGAACATTTGTTATGTTGATATGCGTGTCGGAGACGGCAAACGAATTAGAATACTACCCGGTCTTCATATCGGGCGCGATTCTCGATGATTTTTCGCTCGCTCGCAAGCTCGCTCGGGATCGCGCTCTGCCTGGCAAGCGTGGACCCGTGCCCCGCGGCGACCTCTCCGAGCCAAGCCGACGACCAGGTGATCGCGGCCGAAGAGGCGTATTCGCGCGGCGACCTCAAGAGCCTGGAGCAAGCCGCGCGCTCGCTCGGCGAGCACGTGCTGCTGGAGTACGTGAGGTTCTGGCAGCTGCACGCTAACTTGGCCGCCGCGACCGGCGCCGAGGTGCAAGAATTCCTCAAGCGCTACCCGGACGGCCCACTGGCGCAGCGTTTGCGCGTCGATTGGCTGAAGATCTTGGGCAAGCGGCAAGCATGGGAAGAATTCACCGCTTTTGCCGACGGCGCGGACAGCGCGGAGGATGTCGAACTCAATTGCTATCACCTGCAACGCCGCCTGCAGGACAAGCAGGCGTTGGCGGCGGCCAAGCCGCTTTGGCTCACCGGCAAGAGCCAGCCCGACAGCTGCGATCCGGTGTTCGAGCGCATGCTCGAGGCGGGCGTGTTGTCACGCGACGACGTGTGGCAGCGCCTGCGTTTGGCGCTCGAAGCAGGCAATCTCGGGTTGGTGCGTCGAGTCAATGATCACTTGCCGCAAGCGCAGGCGCTGGACGACAAGCGCTTGGAAGAAGCGCGGCGCCATCCGCGGCGCTATCTGGACAAGACCTCGCTCGCCGGCAAGTCGCGTGCCGCGCGCGAGACGGCGATGTTCGCGGTGCTGCAGCTGGCGCGCAAGGACGCGCGCGAGGCGGCCGACAGCTGGGCCGACATCGAGCGGCGCTTTCCGGTCGACGATCGCGGCTATGTCTGGGGGCAGCTCGGCTATCGTGCCGCCCTCGACCACGAGCCGGTGGCGCTCGCTTACTATCGCAAGGCGGAGGATGCGCCACTCAACGACTTGCAGTTGGGTTGGCGCACGCGCGCCGCGCTGCGCGCGGGCAATTGGGGCGAAGTGCTCGAATCGATCGACCGCATGACGCCCGAAGAGTCTGCGCTGACGTCCTGGCGCTACTGGAAGGCGCGCGCGCTCAAGGTGCGGCAGAAGGATGCGGAAAGCCGAGCGCTGATGGCTTCGCTGCTCGACGATCCGCGCTTCTATGGCCAATTGGCGCGTGAGGCGCTCGAAGTCGAACTGCCGGCGAGCGCCGACATCGGGCAAACCCCGCCGGAGGCGAACGGTTTGGAGCAAGCGAAGAGCATCAAGAAAGCGCTTGCCTTGTTCCGCTTGGGGCTCGTCAACGACGCGGTGCGCGAGTGGAATTGGGCGATCCGCGATTTTGACGACGGCAAATTGGTGGCCGCGGCCGACCTCGCGCAGAAGGCCAACTGGTACGAGCGCTCGATCGCCACGGCGGAGCGCTTCACCCATTCGCTCAACCACGCTTTGCGCTTTCCGATGCCGTTTCGCGAGGTGATCGAAACCAACGCCAAGCAAAATCAGCTCGATCCTTCTTGGGTGCTGGGGCTGGTTAAGCAAGAGAGCCGGTTCTGGGCGGCCGCCCGCTCCAGCGCCGGCGCGCTCGGCCTCATGCAGCTGATGCCGGCCACCGCGCGCTGGGTCGCCCGCCAGGTGGGTCTGAACGGTTTTCACCCCGCGGACACCTTGCAGCCGGACGTGAACATCTCGCTCGGCACCTATTACTTGCGGCACGTGGCGGACGAGTTGGGTCACGAAGTGCTGGCCACCGCAGCCTACAACGCAGGTCCCGGACGCGCCGCGCGTTGGCGCGACGCCAAGCCGTTAGAGGGCGCGATCTACGCCGAGACCATCCCCTTCAACGAGACGCGCGACTACGTGCGCAAGGTGATGTTGAACGCGACTTGGTATGCGCGCCGCCTGGGTGGCAAGGCGCCGACTTTGACTGAGCGGCTCGGGGTGGTGCCCGGCAAGTCGGGGGCGCCCGAGTCGCACGCCGATCAAACGACTGCGTGGAAGGCGCAGTAGCCGACAATCATGGCTCGCGTGGCATTGGTAGGAGGCAGCGGCTTTATCGGCCAGCATCTCGCGCATGAGTTGCAGCGGCGCGAGCATCGCGTGAAAGTGCTCACCCGCCACCGCGAGCGGGCAAAGAACCTAATCCTACTGCCTACGGTCGAGGTCGAAACCTGCGACGTGCAGGATCCGGCGCAACTCGCGGCGGCGCTCGCCGGCAGCGATGCGGTGGTGAATCTGGTCGGCATTCTGCACGAATCGCGGCGCGCGAAGTTCGATCAAGTGCATGACGCGCTGGTGGCGAAGCTCATCGACGCCTGCCGGGCGAACGGCATCTCGCGCCTGCTGCACGTGAGCGCGCTGCACGCCGAGCCGCACGCGCCGAGCGCCTATCTGCGCTCCAAAGCCGAAGGCGAGCGCCGCGTGGTCGAATTCGGCCGCGCCGGCGGGGCGGTCACGGTGTTTCGCCCGTCGGTGGTGTTCGGGCCAGGCGACAGCTTTCTCACCCTGTTCGCGCGCTTGGTGCAAGCGCTACCGGTGATCGCGCTGGCCTGTCCGAACGCGCGCTTTCAACCCATTTATGTGGAAGACTTGGCGCAAGCGATTGCCGCCAGCGTGGAAGATGCGCGCAGCTTCGGCGCGCGCTACGACATGTGTGGGCCGAAGGTATACGCGTTGAAAGAGCTGGTCGAATTCGTCGCCGCGTTACTTGGTAAGCGGCGGCCCATCATCGGACTGTCGCCGCGCTTGTCTTATCTGCTGGCCTGGCTCATGGAATGGTCGCCGGTCAAACTCATCACGCGCGACAACTATCGCTCTATGCAGGTCGCGAGCGTGTGCGATTGCCCTTTCCCCGAGCTGTTCGCGTTGACGCCGACCAGCCTAGAAGCCGTGGCGATCGACTATCTGACCGGCGGTTCGGCGCGTCGCCGCTATCAGTTGTTTCGCAACCGCGCCGGGCGATAGAGGCAAGCGATGGCAAACTGGAAGCTCGTGATCGGCAACAAGAACTACTCGTCATGGTCAATGCGCCCCTGGCTCGTGCTCAAGCACGCCGGCGTGGCGTTCGAGGAGATTCGCGTCTTGCTGCACCAGCCCAACACGACGGCGGAGATCTCGCGCTACTCGCCGTCGGGGCGGGTGCCGGCGCTGATCACCGAAGAGCTGACCGTCTGGGAGTCGCTGGCGATCTGCGAATTCCTGGCAGAACGTTTTCCGGACAAGCGGCTGTGGCCGGCCGAGGCAAAGATGCGCGCGCACGCCCGCTCGGTTGCCAATGAGATGCACGCCGGCTTTGGGAGCCTGCGTCAAAATTGTCCCATGGACATCCGTAGCCGCTATTCCGGACGCCACCTGCCGCCCGAAGTGACGGCCGATGCGAAGCGCATCCAGGCCATCTGGGCGGAGTGCCGCCAACGCTACGCCGAGCACGGCGACTTGTTGTTCGGCGAATTCAGCATCGCCGATGCCATGTACGCGCCGGTGGTGACACGTTTTCTTAGCTACGACATCCCCGTGTCGGAGGCGGCGCGCCGATACATGGACGCTGTGCTGGCGCTGCCCGCGATGCAAGAGTGGGTCGCGGCGGCGAAAGCCGAGCCTGAAGTGATCGTCTACTAGTGCCTCGCGCCTAAGTCCGTAGGTGAAGATCTATTCGGTCGGCGGCTCGGTCCGCGACGAGCTACTGGGTCTACCGATAGCCGATCGCGACTACGTGGTGGTGGGCGCGACTCCCGAGGAGATGGTGCGACTGGGCTACAAGCCGGTCGGCAAGGACTTTCCCGTGTTCTTGCACCCGCAGACCCACGAGGAATATGCGCTGGCACGCACCGAGCGCAAGACCGCGCGCGGCTACAAGGGCTTTCAAGTCTATTCGGCCCCGGAGGTGACGCTCGAACAGGACTTGCAGCGGCGCGACCTCACCATCAATGCCATGGCACGCGACGAGGCCGGCCGACTCATCGACCCGTACGGCGGCGCGCGCGACTTGCAAGCGGGCGTGCTGCGCCATGTGAGCGACGCGTTCGCCGAGGACCCGGTGCGCATTCTGCGCGTGGCACGCTTCGCAGCACGGTTCGCGGATTTTTCTATCGCCGAGCCGACCCTTGCACTGATGCGCGACATGGTGGCGAGCGGCGAGGTCGACGCCTTGGTCCCCGAGCGGGTGTGGCAAGAGGTGGCGCGCGGCCTGATGGAGCCCACGCCCTCGCGCATGTTCCACACGCTGCGGGCTTGCGGCGCGCTCGCGCGCTTGCTGCCCGAGGTCGATCGCCTGTTCGGCGTGCCCCAACCGTCCGAGCATCATCCTGAGGTCGATACCGGGGTGCACGCCATGCTGGTGATCGACTACGCGGCGCGCCGCGACTATCCGCTCGCGGTGCGCTATGCGGCCTTGTGCCACGACTTGGGCAAGGGGTTGACCCCGCCCGAGCTATGGCCCAAACACCACGGCCACGAAGCCGAAAGCGAACGGCTTGCAGCCGAAGTCTCCGAGCGGCTGCGGGCGCCCAGCGAGGCGCGCGATTTGGCGGTGTTGACGGCGCGCTTGCACGGTACGGTGCACCGCGCGCTGGAGCTCAATCCCTCGACCGTCGTCAAGTTGCTCGCCGAGACCGACGCGCTTCGCCGTCCCGAGCGCTTCGCGGCCTTCCTGGAAGCCTGCGCGTGCGACTTTTTCGGTCGCCCGGGCTACCAGGACAAGCCCTATCCCCCGGTCGAATATCTCACCGGCGCGCTCGCAGCTGCGCGCTCGATCGATACCGCCGCCCTGGTGGCCGCCGGCGCGCCCAGCGAGATCCCGGCGCGTCTACACCAGGCGCGGGTCGCGGCCGTGCGGGCATATCGCGAAAAGCGCGGCTAAAACGCGGCCAATTCGACAAATACGACCGCGAATCAGCGTGTTATGTTCTATAGTCGGCTTAGGGCACAGTGGCCTAACTAATGATGGACCGCTATGTACAAGAATAAAATCAGCAATTCCTCCAAGCAGCGCGAGGCGTTCGACCCGGCCTACCGCTCGGAACTCGAAAAGCACTTTCCTCGCATCGCCGACAAGATCGCCCTCATGTGGGGGGCGAACGACTTCCCGGCGTTCTTGAACGCGCTGATGATCGACGACCGCGGCTCGCGCGGCGGTTTTCCGCAGAGCGTGATCGACGAGATGCTATTCCTGCATGCCATCCACGACGCCAGGATCGGTCGCCAATCTTGGCCGATCTCCGCCGACGACTATCGCATCTTCAAGTAGCCGGCGCACACGCGTCGGTTGATGATATCGGCTCCCGCGCGGAGCCGATTTGTTTTTGCGGGCGCCGGGCTATCTTCTTTCGCGTGCCGCCGGTAACATGACGGCCACGCGCAAGCCCCCAACAAATCATGAGCGCCGCGTTTGAATCCGAACTCGAACGGCAGTTTCCGCGCATCGCCGAAGAATTCGTGCGGCGTTGGCGCACCCCGGTATTCGAGCCGTATTGCTACAAGCTGATCGTCGATGAGCGCGGCACTCGCAAGGGTTTTCCCGCCGCGGTGTTCGACGAAATCCTGACCCTCTACTGGCTCGATCTGAATCTCGCCACCTTCGATCCGAAGAGGGCGTCCGTCTCCTTGCGCGACAACCGACCCAACCGATGATAGATCTCTACACCTGGACTACGCCCAACGGCCGCAAGGTTTCGATCATGCTGGAGGAATGCGGCCTCGCCTACGCGAGCCACAAGATCGACATCGGCAAGGGCGAGCAGTTCACGCCGCCGTTCCTCGCCATCAATCCCAACAGCAAGATCCCCGCGATCGTGGATAGTGAGGGGCCAGGCGGCAAGCCGATCACTCTGTTCGAATCGGGCGCGATCCTGATCTACCTGGCCGACAAGACCGGCAGGTTTCTTTCCACCGAGCCCCACGCGCGCTACCAGGCGCTGCAGTGGCTCATGTTCCAGATGGGCGGGGTGGGCCCGATGTTCGGCCAAGTGCACCACTTCGTGCGCGCCGCGCCCGCGCCGGTGCCGTACGCGATCGAGCGCTACAAGAAAGAGACCGCGCGGTTGTACGGCGTAATGAACGGCGAACTCGGCAAGCGAGCGTTCCTCGCCACCGAGTATTCGATCGCCGACATCGCGACGTATCCGTGGGTGGCGCGCCA
This sequence comes from uncultured Burkholderiales bacterium, assembly GCA_964539965.1. GTDB lineage: Bacteria > Pseudomonadota > Gammaproteobacteria > Burkholderiales > JALYOK01 > CAZILI01. Next base: position 8,686 of record CAZILI010000130.1, read on the forward strand.
TGAATGGCATCAGATCGATCTCAACGACTTCCCCAACGTCAAGCGCTGGTACGACGAGATCGGCGCGCGCCCGGCGGTGGCGCGCGGCATGAAGGTGCCGGCGTAGGCGCGCCCTGCGGGGCGTGTCTCCTCGCCAGTTGCGTGGGACGCACTAACGGTGCGTGGGACGCACCCTACGGGCCGTGCTGCGGATCGAGCTCAGGGTGCGCGCCCTGCGCGCGGCGTGTCATCCTTGCCGGTTGCGTGGGACGTACCAACGGTGCGTGGGACGCACCCTACGCGACGACGCGATGGATGTGACTCGGCCGTAGGGTGCGCCTGCGCACCGGGTAAACTACGGCTTCCACAATGGAAAGACACCTCTCATGAATGCCCCCAACGACGCCGTCAAGGCCTCCGCCAAAGCCGCATTCGACTGGTCTGACCCGCTGTTGCTCGATCTCGAGCTGAGCGAGGAAGAGCGCATGGTGCGCGAGGCGGCGCGCAGCTACTGCCAAGACAAGCTCATGCCGCGTATCGTGGAGGCCAATCGCCACGAGCGCTTCGAGCGCGAGATCATGACCG
>CAZILI010000131.1:0-9248 GCA_964539965.1 uncultured Burkholderiales bacterium
CATCGTCGACCTCATGTATGAAGGCGGCATCGCCAACATGCGCTACTCGATCTCGAACAATGCGGAGTACGGCGACTTCACGCGCGGCCCGCGCATCATCAACGACGACACCAAGAAGGAGATGCGCCGCATCCTGAAAGAGATTCAAACCGGCGCCTACGCGCAGGAATTCCTGCTCGAGAATCAAACCGGGGCGACCAAGCTGAATGCTATGCGCAGAATCGGTCGCGAGCATCTGATCGAGCAGGTGGGCGGGAGGCTGAGGGAGATGATGCCTTGGATCAAAAAGAACCGCCTGGTCGATCAGAGCAAGAATTGACACTCACCGCGCGCCCGGCAGAGCGCTTGGGCGCTGGTTGTTCGAAGCGTTCCCTGGTTCGACTGGGCGTCGCGGTAGCATTGAGCTGCGCCGTTGTCGCGCAGGCGCAGATGCCGAAGGCGGATACCGTACCGGGAGCGAAGGACCACCCCCTATTGTCCCGCTTCGCCGGCGCCATTTTGGTCGGCTATGGCGCGAAGGCGTTCGACGAAGTAAGCCTCCCGGCCGGCAAGCAAGCCATCGACAAGGACAATAAGCGAAATTTCGAGAAGCACGAGCGCGTGGAAGGCAAGTTCACTCGTATCGCCTACAACTATCCACCCGATCGCTCATCGGTGGAGGTAATGCGCAACTACCGATCGGCTATCGACAAGGCCGGCTTGAAGACCATCTTCGCCTGTGACAAGGAGGCCTGCGGCAAGGACTTCGGCGACTTGATGCTCGAGCGCATCGGTCACGACTTTCGCATCGTGGACACAAGCCGCTACTGGGAGCCGTTCAACCACGGGCGCGATGAACCCCGCTATCTGCTCGCTTCAGGCACTCGCAGTGACGGCAGCGTTGCCTACGTCTCGGTCTACGTCGTGCCTGCGGTGGACGGAAGAAACGGCGGGGTGTATTTGGAAGTCGTTGAGCCCAAGCCGATGGAAAGTGAGAAAGTGTCTGTCAGCCTGAAGGCCGATGACATGGCTAAGGGTCTCGAGGCGGAAGGCAAGATCGCGTTGTACGGCATCTACTTCGACACCGACAAGGCCGACATCAAGCCGGAGTCGAAATCCATGCTCGACGAGATGGGCAAGCTATTGCGGGCGAATCCCAAGCTCAACGTCTACATCGTCGGCCACACCGACAATCAAGGCAGCTTGCCACGCAACGTCGAGCTGTCGCAACGGCGCGCCGAGGCGGTGGCCAAGGCGCTCGTCGGCGAGTACAAGATCGACCCGAAACGCCTGGCGGCGAAAGGCGTGGCGTCGCTTGCCCCGCTGGCGAGCAACGACAGCGATGCCGGCCGCGCCAAGAATCGACGCGTCGAACTGGTGAAACAGTAGCCGTTAGCTGCCCTCCGGCGCGCCCCGAGACCCCGCGCAAGGGTGCGCTCAGGATATAGCCCTGCGTCGCCGACCACTTTTCATACGATGAACGACTATCCGCATCCGATGATCGCCCGCGAAGGCTGGCCGTTCTTGGCGGTGAGCGGGTTCGCCAGCCTGCTGGTATGGCTTGCCTTCGGCTTCTGGTGGGCGCTGCCGCTGCTGCTCATCTCGATCTTCATCTTGCAGTTCTTTCGTGATCCGCCACGCGAGGTGCCCGCGAATCCGCTCGCGGTGCTCGCGCCGGCGGACGGGCGCGTGGTAGCGGTGGAGCAAATCCGCGACCCCTATCTTGAGCGCGACGCGCACAAGGTGAGCATCTTCATGAACGTGTTCAACGTGCACTCCAACCGCAGCCCGGTGGACGGCACGGTGCACAACGTGTGGTATCACCCCGGCAGGTTCATCAACGCCGAGTTAGACAAGGCATCCGCCGAGAACGAGCGCAACGCCATGTGGATCAAGGCGGTGAACGGCGAGGACGTAGTCTGCGTACAGGTCGCCGGGCTGATCGCGCGGCGCATCTTGTGCTACGCCGGAAAGGGTGACCGGCTAGCGCGCGGCCAGCGCTACGGCTTTATTCGATTCGGTTCGCGCGTGGATTTGTACTTGCCCCTATCGGCCAAGGTCAGAGCGAGCTTGGGCGATAGGGTTCACGCGACTTCCTCGGTGGTCGCCGAGTTCACCGCACAAGCGGGGGTATAGACGTAACGCTCGCATCTGGATGCGGGCTACAGGCTGCTACCGTGCATAGTATCGTTAGGGACAGGCCTTAGGCCGGCATCGAGCGCGCCGCGCTCGTCGAACACCACGCAGGCTCCCTCGAAATGCGCGTCGCCGCAGCGTTCGAAGTACTTGAGTATTCCGCCGTCCAGTTGATACACCTCACGGAAGCCCAGGCCGATTAGCACCGGCGCCGCTTTCTCGCAGCGAATGCCGCCGGTGCAGAAGGTGATGACTGGCCGCTGTTTCAGTTCGATCGGCAGGGCTTGCGCGGCGCGCGGAAAATCGCGAAAGTGGGCGATCTGCAATTCGCGCGCGTTCTTGAAGGTGCCGGCGCGAACCTCGAAAGTGTTGCGCGTATCCAGCAGAACCACTTCGCGCCCCTCGTCTAGCCAGCGCTTGAGCGCCTCGGGCGCTAGCCGTGGTGCCGAGTGCGCTGTCGGCGAGAGGTTGTTTTCGCCGAGCGGAATGATCTCGCGCTTGAGCTTCACTTTGAAGCGAGCAAAAGGCGACCGTGCCGACCAGCTCTCTTTGTATTCGAGGTCGGCGAATTCGGCGTGCGCGGACAACGTGCGCTGAAAGACGTCGATCGCCTCGGCTTCGCCGGCGAGAAAGAGATTGATTCCCTCAGGGCTCAGCAGGATGGTGCCCTTGAGCCCGAGCTCAGCGCCGCGCGCGAGTAGTTCCGTGCGCAGCGCCTCGAGGCCTTTGAGCGCCGCGAATTTGTAGGCGGCGACGTTTAGCGTTGCGTTGCTTATTGCCGGCATCGTGCCCTGCGACGGGTGATCAGACGTTCCTGACATAGGCGCATACTATTACAAAAGTGATCCGACCTGAGGCGACTGGACGCCGGCACTCGCCGCTGTTGTAATACCTAGGTTCCCTAGACTCATTTCGCAGAGGAGCTTTCCCGATGGCGATCATCGATTCTCAAGTTCATGCTTACGAGGCAAACACGCCGAAACGGCCCTGGGACAGCGTGCCGAACTGGCCCGAGCACGTTACCGGCGACGAGATGGTGGCCGCCATGGACAAGGTGGGCGTGGACGGCGCCATTTTGGTGTCCGCGTTTTCCATGTACCGCTACGACGCGAGCTATGCGATGGAAGTGCAACGCGCGCATCCCGGCCGGTTCGCTCTGGTGAAGCCGGTTGATCCCGACAATCCGGCGGTGGCTGAGGTCATCGCCGACTGGAAGAAGACACCAGGGGCGGTCGGGGTCCGCATCATGCTGACCAAAGAAATGGGGCGCGACCCCAACCACCCGGGGCTGGACCGGATCGCTCACGCCGCCGCTCGATACGGCTTCCCGGTAAATCTGCTGTGCTGGGCCAACCTTGAGGCGGGGGCGGTGCTGATCGACCGCAACCCCGAGACGCGATTCATCATCGACCATATCGGGATCTTGCAGCCGCACACCCCGCCAGCGCCGGCGCAGCCCTGGGCCGATCTGCCGAAGGTGCTAGAGCTTGCCAAGCGCGCCAATGCGGTTATCAAGGTGAGCGGTGCCTGCACACTGTCACGCGAGCCCTATCCTTTCTCGGACATCTGGGACCCGCTCGCCCGCGTTTTCGACGCGTGGGGCTTCGAGCGCTGTCTGTGGGGCACCGATTGGACACGCGCGTTTGCGATCGTCAATTACGAACAGGCGGTGGAGCCCTTCCGCCGGACCACGCGGCTCAATGATGCTGAGCGGGCGTCGCTGATGGGCGGCGCCTGCGCCAAGGCCTACGGCTGGTCGCCGAAGAAATGAAGCATCCTAGTGTCCTGAGTCCGTAACACTAAAGCGCCGGCAGATGCTCTTGGTACCAGGCGAGTGTCGCCTGCATGACTTCGCTGAAAGCGGGCTCCGTGTAGACCTCGTAGTGACCGTAGCCTTTCAGCATGACGAGCTTCTTCGGTTGGCCGGCGCGCTCGTACAAGTGCTGTGACTCTTCGGGCGGAACCAGCCGATCGTTGTCGGTGGCGATGAACAGAATCGGGCGCGGCGCGATCTTGTCGACGATCCATTCGGGATTGAAGCCCAGGGTGTCGTCGACATATTCCATGGGGATAGTGTTGACCGCGGCGGGATTGTTGCGGCGCGCCGCCGCGGCGAGTTCTGCCGATCGACGATCCGCCGCCAGGATTTGGCTGCGCTCGACGTATTGCGACTGCCCGCTGAGCGCGCGCTTGGTACGGTCTTGTTCGGAGGACTCCAGAAGTTCGAACCACTCGTCGGGACGGCGCACACTGCGCATCCATCGCGCGCCGTGGCCGACACCGACCACGCTGACGATGCACTTCACGCGCGAATCGATGGCGCCTACCCACACGACCGTTGCGCCGCCATAGCTGGTGCCGTAGATCCCCAGACGCTCCGGCTCCACTTCCGGCAGCGTGCTCATGAACGACAAAGCAGCTTGTACGTCGTACACGCGACTGTAGGGCGCTAGCCGGCTGCGCGGTCCTTCGCTGTCTCCCCACCCCTTGTAATCGAAGGTCATGGCGACGTACCCGGCCTCGGTGAGGCGGCGCGCGTTGTCGGGGAGGTAGAGATCCTTTACGCCGGTGTAGCCGTGACACAGGACGATGCCGGCGCGCTTGTCTGCGGGCCGCAGATTCTGCGGATAGTAAACATCGCCGACCAGGCGAACGCCCTCGCTATAGAACACCACGCTTCGCTTCATCGCTTTCCTTCGTCGCGGCCAACGGCAAGATTCTCGTGCCAACCCCAAGCATCGTAACCCTGTGCAATGAGCGGATCAACAGCGCCGCAGGAAACAAGCAGGGGGATCGTTTACCCATGGCTTCGACCCCGAGACTGGCGTAGTATGTGTCCTCGCTCGAAGTCGACTGGGCTCCCTAGATCGACCTCGAAGCATGCGCACCCCGCGCGACCAAAACGATCAGGAGGACGGCCATGACCAGTATCGCTCATGCAGGCTCCGTATCTATTCCCTGGTGGAAGGAACCGACCAAAGAGCAATGGCTCGCCTGGGTTGCGGCCTGGCTCGGCTGGATGCTCGATGCCTTCGATTTCACGATCTTCTTCTTGCTCATGGTGCCGATCTCGCAAGAGTTCAGCGTGCCGCTCACCGCGGTCGCGTTCGTGGTGTCCATTACTCTGTGGCTGCGGCTAGTCGGCGCTGTTGCTTCGGGGTGGTTGTGCGATCGCATCGGTCGCAAGACCCCGCTCATGATCTCGATCCTTTGGTACTCCTTGTGCAACTTTATTGCGGGATTTTCTCCGAGCTTTGCTTTCCTCGCTTTCTTCCGCTCGCTGCTCGGGATCGGGATGGGTGCCGAGTGGCCGGCGGGAGCCGCACTCGCCATGGAAGCCTGGCCTGCCCGCTCGCGCGGACTGATGTCCGGGCTATTGCAGGGTTCCTGGGGGTTGGGTTTTCTGCTCGCGAGCCTTTGCTACGGATTGCTGTATCAGACGATCGGCTGGCGCGGGCTGCTATGGATCGGCATCTTGCCGGCTTTGGTGTGCGTTTACATTCGCTTCTTTGTAAAGGAGTCGAATGTTTGGAAGGAGAACAGACAGAACCAGAAGTCGGCGGTGCGAGAGGTTCGCGTGCCGCTATTCACTATCTTCAAGCGTCCTTTGCTGCGCAACACCCTCACCGCTTGTTTGTGGATGTGCGGCCAATTCTTGGTCTACTACTCGATGTTTTCGGTGTTCGCCGCGTGGCTGCAAAAGGATCTGAAGTTCGGACCGGCCGCCGTCGCCACACCCGTTGCGCTTGCCAATCTGGTGGCGTTTTTCGGCATGGGCTTCTGGGGCCACATGGCGGACCGCATCGGCCGCAAACTAGCGATCATGATTCCGTTGGTGATCGGCTGTTTCGTCGCCCCGATTTACTTGTTCTCGTCCGACCTTGCCTTCATCACCGTCGGGTTCGCGCTGCAGGGCTGGTTCTCCGGCGCGATCTACGCCCTACAGCCCGCCTATCTCAACGAGCGCTTTCCCACTGAGGTGCGGGCCACGGCGGCCGCGTTCTGCTATCACTTCGGGGCGATCCTGGGCGGTATCGTGCCGCCGTTGCTCACCTACTACGCGGTCGAGCAAAAGATGGGGTTCGCCATGCCGATGCTGTTCGGAACGATACTCGGAGCGGTGATCGCCGTCTCCGCGTTGCTCATGGGCCCCGAGACCAAAGGTACCGAGTTCAGATCCGATCTGGTCGTAAGTTAGCGTCGCCGCGCCCGTCTCGACGCAAACCGCGCGCTACAAGCGCGCCATCACTTGACGCGAGAACGTCTCGACCAGTCGATACTGGTTGACCACGCTCGGCAGGAACATGAGCTGCTTCAAGCCCTGCTGTGCGAGATCTCGGATGCGCTCGATAAGCTCGGCCGGGGTGCCCACGATCGCGGTCGCCCGCACCAGTTCGGGTGTGACCAGTACCGCCTCGTCCTCGCGCATAAACGTGTAGTGCGAATCGTGCAAGCGAATATGACGCAGCCGAGGCGGCACGTCTTTCAGCAACTCGCAGTAACGCTTCCAGATCGAGCGCATGAATACGGGGGGATCACCGCCCACGCGCGCCCACTTGTCGTAGGCGTAGTGCACCGAGGCCATGATCGCCGGACCGTATTCGCGCACGACACGTTCGGAGTCGAGCGGTTCATTGGGCTCGAGGACGATCACCGAGGACAGCGCGCAAGTGTAGAAATCCTCCAGCGAGCGGCCGACCCGTGCCGCGCCCTCGCGAGCGTGCCGGAGCGCATCGGCCACCGTCGGCACGCGTGGGATAGAGAAGACTAGCCCGTCGCCGACCTCGCCCGCCAAGGCCATGGCGCGCGCTCCGAAGCCCGACACGTACATCGGAATACGAGGCTGGAGCGCGTAGAAGCCGTATTCGCGCATGAGCAACTCGATCGGCGCGCTGTGATCGCGATAGGTGTAGTCCACTCGCTTGCCGTCCAATAGCCCGCGCACTACGCGCAGATACTGCGCGAATTCGTCGATCGCCATCGGCGGCTGGTCCATCAAACGCATCGATGTGTTGCCGGTGCCGATGCCGAGAAAAGTTCGACCCGGGGCGAGCCGGTTGATGGTGGCGATGGCGTTCGCGGTGACCGGTGCCAGCCGGGTCGGCGCGATCGCGACCCCGGTGCCGATCTTGATGGAGCGCGTCTCGCGCGCCACCAGCGCCAGGGTTGCCCAACAGTCAGAGAAGATCATTTGCGTATCGGTGATCCAGGCATGGCTATAGCCCAGGTTTTCGGCATAGGCGGCGATACCCGTCTCATCGATCTTGTTGGGAATGCAGACACCGAAATCCATAGTTTTCTCCTCGAAAGTGCAAGCCCTCGCGCCGGCGCTACTCGAGTCTACCGGTTCACTTGGCGCCGAAGGTACTGTCCATAGCCGTCTTCGCCGACGATCTTACCGTCCAGCATCACGGTGGTACCGCGCACGACGGTGCGCACCGGCCAGCCCTTAAGTGCCCAGCCGTCGTACAGACTGTAGTCGGAGTAGGAGCCGAGTTCTGCCGCCGCCACGGTGCGGCTCTTGTCGAGATCGACGAAGGTCAAGTCGGCATCGGCGCCGACGCGAATCGCGCCCTTGCGATCGTCCAAGTTGAAAATTCGCGCGGGCGATCGGGTGAGCAGGTCGCAAGTCCGAGCAAGACTCAAGCGGCCTTTGTGGTATCCCTGATCGAGCAGCACCGGCAGAATCGTCGCCGTGCCGGGAAAGCCCTGGGAAGCGAGCCAGATGGGCCTCTCCTTGGTAGCGCGCTTGCGCGGAACATGATCCGAGGCGACCACATCGATACTGCCGTCTGCGAGTCCTTCCCATAGGGCATCGACGTCTTCCCGGCGACGAAAGGGCGGGTTCGCCTTGCCTATCGAGCCGATGTCGCAGTCCTCCGTATGGGTGAGGTAGTGCGGACAAGTCTCGACGAAAATTTCACCGTAACGCCGACGCCATTTTCGCACTTCGTCCAGTGCCAAGCGCGAAGAAAGGTGCGGAATGTGGATGCGTGCGCCCAAGTGCTCGGCAAAGTACATGGCGCGCACGCAGTTTTCACTTTCCGTGAAGGGTGGCTTCGAGAGGCACCAATCCTTCAGGGTATCGCGTCCTTCGGCCTGAAACTTGCGCCGAATACGGTTCACCAATTCGATGTTTTCCGTGTGGCAAACGATGGTGACGCCTCCGATGCGCGCCGCCTCCGCCAACAGATCGTAGAAATAGCCGTCGTCGGTGCCGTCCAGCCCGAGGTAGCGTCCCTCCTCTCCCTTGAAGTTCATGAAGTATTTGAACGACGTCACGCCGTAGTCGCGCACGTAGGTTTCGAGCTCGCGGATGTGCAATTCGTTGGCGGTGGAGAAATGGAAAGCATAATCTACGTGGCAGCGAGTCTGCGCGTGCGCTTGCTCGCGCCGGTAGACGTCCGCGTAGGCCTCGTTGTTGAGGAAATAGCCGATCACGGTGCTGAAGCCACCCTGCGCCGCGTAGGCGGTTTCCGTCGAGTACTCGGTGATCTTCTCGGCGAAGTACGGGCGCGTGCAGCCCCGGTTCTCCGACGAGACGATGGACATCCTCGTGTCGTATGACTGGCCGGGGAACGTCCGCGAGGTCCGCAACGTCGTCGAGCGGGCGCTCGTCATCTGCACGAACGATACGGTGACGCCGCAGTACCTCCCGGCGCGCATCCGGACGAAGGTGACCCCCGAAGGTGTCATCAACATACCGGTCGGCTGCTCCACCCAGGAGGCCGAACGGATCCTCATCCTCCAGACGCTCGCTTCCGCCGGCAACAACAAGGCGAAGGCCGCGAAGATCCTCGGCGTGAGCCGCAAGACCCTCCACAACAAGCTCAACAGCTTCCAGCAGACGCTCTACACCGCGCGCGAGCGGTCCGATCTGGCTCCAGGACGGATCAGCGTGCGGGGTGACCTCACACGGGAAGGAACAACAGCGGACTACTTGGAGTGGACCATCCGTTTGGTCTTCGAAAAGGCCTTGCCGTTCGCGCCGAAGAAGGCGAGCTTGTAGAAGTAGACGCCGCTCGTCAGCCCTGAGGCGTCGAACGGTACCGAGACATCCCCCGCAGCCATCTCCTCGTCGAGGCGCGTCGTCGCGCCCATGTACTCGTAGCCGTACACGAACGACGCGGTCG
>CAZILI010000132.1:0-9230 GCA_964539965.1 uncultured Burkholderiales bacterium
CCGGCCGAGGAGGGCGCACCCGCGGGAGAGGAGGGCGGCGCCGAGTTGATGGTCAAGCAAGGCGTGTTGGAGAACCCGCGGCCGCAGGCGATTTTCGGGCTGCATGTCATCGCCGGATTTCATGTCGGGAAGATCGGTTACCGCGCGGGGCCGATCATGGCGAGCGGAGACACGGTGCGGATTACCGTGGAGGGGCGGCAAACGCACGCCGCGCTGCCCTGGCGTGGCATCGATCCGGCGGTGCTGGCTTCCCAAATCGTCATGGGACTGCAGACCATACAAAGCCGCCAAGTCGACGTGACGCACGAGCCGTCGATTCTGAGCATCAGCTGCATGCATTGCGGCGTGCGCTCCAATATCATTCCCGATCGCGCCGAGTTGCTCGGCACTATGCGCACGTTCGACGAAGGCATGCGCGCCGATATGCGGGCGCGTATCAAGCGCACTGCGGAAATGATCGCGCAGAGCGCCGGCGGCAGCGCGCAAGTCGATTTGGAGCCGATGTACGATGTGACGGTGAACGACCGTAAACTCACGCAGCAGATGGTCCCCACCCTGGAGCGGGTCGCGGGCGCGGACAACGTGTTCATCGCGCCCAAGCTCACCGGGTCGGAGGATTTTTCCAAGTATCAAAACGTTGTGCCCGCGTTTTTCTTCTTTCTCGGCATTACGCCGCGCGATCAGGATCCCGCCACCGCCGCGCCCAATCATTCGCCGCGCTTCTTCGTCGATGAGACGGGGCTGTTGCTCGGGGTACGGGCGATGGCGCACTTGGCGGTCGATTTTCTCCAGCGCGGCGCCGGCTAAGCGATGCGCGCCTGGTGGTTCCCGCTCTTCGCCATGGCGATAGGGGGTGCGGCAATCGGGGCGGAGCCTACGCCCGGTAAGCTCGTGACCGAAGACTACTTTGTCGCCGCGAAGGACGAGGGCATACGGCTATTCGTGCGTAACAAGCGGCTGGAGTCCCTGTCCACGCCGAGCGCGGAGCGCATTTTGGTGTACGTCCACGGCGCGACCTACCCGTCCGAAACCGCGTTCGATCTGCGCTTGGATGGGCTGTCCTGGATGGAATTCATCGCCCAGCGCGGCTTCGACGTGTATCTGCTCGATCTGCGCGGCTACGGCCGTTCGACGCGCCCGCCCGAGATGGATCAGCCGGCGCAAGCCAATGCGCCGCTGGTGCGCACCGACACCGCGGTGCGTGACATCGAAGCGGTAGTCGACCACGTGCTCGAGCGGCGCGGCGTGGCGAAGGTCAATCTGATCGGCTGGTCGTGGGGCACGGCCACGATGGCGGCCTACGCCTCGCAGCACCCTAACAGAGTGCACAAACTAGTGCTGTACGCGCCGCTCTGGCTGCGCACGACTGCCTCCCCTATACGCAGCGCCGGACCGCTCGGCGCTTATCGCACGGTCACGGTCGATGCGGCGCGCAAGCGCTGGCTCACCGGCGTCGCGCCCGAGCAGCAGAAGTCCCTCATCCCCGCCGGTTGGTTCGAGGCGTGGGCGCAGGCGACTTGGGCGACCGACGCATGGGGCGCCCAGCAAAATCCCCCGCTGCTGCGCGCGCCTAACGGAGTGCTGTATGACTCGCAGAACTATTGGGCTAAGGACACGCCGCTGTACGATCCGACCAAGATCCTGGCCCCGACCTTGCTGATCCACGGGGACTTGGATCAGGACACTCCAGCCTACATGTCGCAAAACCTGTTCGCCAAGCTCACTTCGGCCGCTTCCAAGCGTTATGTCGTAGTCGGAGAGGGCACGCATACGCTGATAATGGAGAAGAATCGGATGCAGCTGTTCCGCGAAGTGCAACTGTTTCTCGAGGAATAGACCTAAGAGGGAGTCAATTTGTCGTTCGCAAAAAAATTCGTCCTGGCCTGTCTGCTCGCGTGTTGTGCCGTTCTCGCGCGTGCCGAGAGCGGGCCGATCGTCGTCGGCGACGTGAGCAGCTATTCGACCTTTCCGGCTTTTACCGTACCGTATCGCAACGGCTGGCAGTTGGCAGTCGACGAGATCAACGCCGCGGGCGGGCTGCTCGGTGGGCGAAAGCTCAAGGTCGTATCGCGTGACGACGCCGGCAAGCCGGACGATGCGACGCGCCACGCAGCCGAATTGGTGACCAGCCACAAAGCCGTGATCCTGACCGGCGCATTCTTGTCCAACGTCGGGCTCGCGCTGGCGGATTATGCGCTGCGCAACAAGATCGTCTACCTCGCTGCTGAGCCGTTGAGCGATGCGCTGGTGTGGGACAAGGGCAACCGCTACACGTTTCGCCTGCGTCCCAGCACCTACATGCAAGCGGCGATGCTGGTCGAGGAAGCGGCCAAGCTGCCTGCGAAGAGATGGGCAACCTTGGCGCCGAACTACGAGTACGGGCAGTCGGCAGTGGCGAGTTTCAAGTCGCTCCTCAAGGCGAAGCGACCCGATGTAGAGTTCGTCGTCGAGCAATGGCCTGCACTGGGCAAGCTCGAGGCCGGCGCGACCGTACAAGCGCTCGCCGCCGCCAGGCCGGAGGCAATATTCAATGTCACCTTCGGCGCCGATCTGACCAAGTTCGTGCGTGAGGGCAATCTGCGCGGCTTGTTCGAGAAGCGCCTGGTGGTCAGCATGCTTACCGGAGAGCCCGAATATCTCGATACCCTCAAAGACGAAACGCCGGAGGGCTGGATTGTCACGGGTTATCCTTGGGATCAGATCAAGACTTCCGCCCATCAGCGCTTCGTCGCCTCCTATCGCAAGCGCTTTAACGACTATCCGCGGCTCGGCTCCGTGGTGGGCTATGCAACCCTCATGTCCATAGCCGCAGGCATCAAGCGGGCGGGGGACGTCGACAGCGAGAAATTGGTGGCCGCGTTTCGCAACCTTAGCCTAGAGACTCCACTCGGCCGGATCAGCTATCGGGCGAGCGATCATCAGTCGACCCTCGGCGCCTACGTCGGCAGGCTCGCGTTAAAGGCCGATCGCGGTGTGATGACGAATTGGCGCTACGCCGACGGGCAGCACTACATGCCGTCGGACGAGACGGTGAAGCAGCGGCGCCCAGCCGCCGCGATGCAATGAGGCGATCGCCTTGACCTTCATCGCGATCGAGGCGACGCGAGTCGATCAAGAACAACAATGCCGGATAGTTTCTCGCTCGCGAACTATCTAGTCCAGTTCCTAAGCGGCTTGTCTTACGCCTCGACCTTGTTCTTGGTCGCGGCCGGTCTGTCCATCATTTTCGGCCTGACGCGCATCGTCAACTTCGCGCACGGGTCGTTCTATATGCTCGGCGCCTATCTCGCGTACACCCTGAGCGCACAGTTGAAGCCGCTAGTCGGCGCCGCAGCAGGGTTTTGGCTAGGCGTCGTCTTGGCGGCGGCGGTGGTCGGCATGATCGGCGTGCTGATGGAGGTGTTGCTATTACGGCGAATCTACCGCGCCCCCGAGCTGTTTCAATTGCTGGCTACGTTCGGAGTGGTATTGATCGTCCAGGACGCGTCTCTCTACCTGTGGGGTCGCGAGGATCTGTTGGCACCGCGCGTGGCCGGCTTGCGCGGCAGTATCGATGTTTTGGGTGAGCGCTTCCCGCAATATCACTTGGTCTTGATTCTGCTCGGGCCGGCGGTGCTCGCCGGCCTGTGGCTTGTGCTCCATCGCACCCGTTGGGGAATGCTGGTGCGCGCGGCCACCCAAGATCGGGAGATGGCCGGCGCCCTGGGGGTGAATCAAGGCCTGCTATTCACCGGCGTCTTGTTCGTCGGATCGTTCCTCGCCGGCCTGGGCGGGGCGCTACAGATTCCGAAGGAAACGGTCACCCTGCAGATGGACATGAGTGTGATCGCCGAGGCGTTCGTGGTGGTGGTGATCGGCGGCATGGGGAGCGTGTTCGGCGCCTTTCTCGCCGCGCTGCTCATCGGAGAGATCCATGCCTTCGGCGTCTGGCTATTTCCGCAGTCGACGTTGATCTTGATGTTCTTGGTGATGGCGATCGTACTGGCGGTGCGGCCGCATGGCTTGCTCGGGCGGCCGGAGCCGGCGATACGCCCCGCCGCGAGCGCGCTCGATACGCCGCTTCGCCCGGCACCGGCCGGTGCCCGCCTACTCGGCGTCGCTGCGCTGGGCGTGCTGCTCGCGTTTCCCTTCGTCGCCAACGAGTACAGCCGCCTCCTGGCGAGCGAGATCCTCATACTTGCGCTGTTTGCCGCCAGCCTGCAGTTCGTCATGCATATCGGCGGAATGATCTCGTTCGGCCACGCCGCCTACTTCGGGCTCGGCGCTTATGCGGCGGCGCTCGCGGTCCAGCACGGCTCGACTCCGGTTCCGATCGCGCTGGCCGCCGCGGTCTTAGTTCCCGGGTTGGCCGCGCTGCTGTTCGGTTGCTTTTGCGTTCGCCTCTCGGGAGTGTACCTGGCGATGCTCACCCTTGCCTTTGCCCAGATCGTCTGGTCGATCGCGTTTCAGTCGAAATGGACCGGCGGCGATAACGGTCTGCTCGGCGTGTGGCCGTCGGGCTGGTTCGGTGAGAAGCTGAATTACTACTACACAGTCCTCGCGATCGTTGTGGCGGGGCTGTTGTCGATTCGCCGTATCGCGCATTCCTCATTCGGTTATGCGCTACGCGCCGGACGCGATTCGGCGTTGCGCGCGGAGGCGATCGGCATCGACGTCGGCCGCATGCGCTTGCTGGGATTCGCGGTCGGCGGCGCTTTTGCCGGCGCGGCGGGCGGTCTGTACGCGTTTCATACCGGCAGCGTGTTTCCGAGTTTGCTGGCGATTCCTCAATCGGTGGACGGGCTGGTCATGGTGCTGCTGGGCGGTTTGCAGACCTTAACCGGGCCCATGGTCGGCGCCGGCGCGTTTCATCTTCTGAAGACGGAATTGGTGCGTACCAGCGAATATTGGCGATTCATCCTCGGGCTGGCGATTCTGGCGCTGGTGCTCGCGTTTCCGCAGGGCATCGCGGGCTTCTGGCGCGAGCGACTAGGCCGCGCAAGCACGCAGACGGCGTGAAGATCCTGCTCGACGTGCGCGGATTGAGCAAGGCGTTCGGCGGCGTACACGCGGTGTCGAACGTCTCGTTCTCGATCAGCGTGGGCGAATTACTCGCCTTGATCGGGCCGAACGGCGCCGGTAAGTCGACCTGCTTCAACATGCTCAACGGTCAACTCAAGCCGGACGCGGGCACGGTTTGCTTCGACGGACACAATACGACTGGCCTTGCGCCGCGCGCGATTTGGCGGCTTGGCGTGGGACGCACTTTTCAGGTGCCGGCCATGTTTGCGAGCATGACCGTGGTGGAGAACGTGCAAGTCGCCCTGCAGTCGCATCGGCGGCACAGCACGCGTGCGTGGGCGCCGGCGCGTGATGCCTTGCGCACCGAGGCCATGACGAGCCTCGCGCTAGTGGGAATGCACGGGGCGGCGCAACGGCCGTGCGGAGCGCTCGCCTATGCCGACCTGAAGCGCGCCGAACTTGCGGTCGCCATCGCGCATCAGCCGAAGCTACTTCTCATGGACGAACCCACTGCCGGCATGGCGCCGCAGGACAGGCGCGAGTTGATGGATCTGGTACGCAGCCTGGTGCGGGAGCGCGGCATGTCGGTGCTGTTTACCGAGCACAGCATGGACGTGGTATTCGGATACGCCGATCGCATCTTGGTGTTGTCGCGAGGGGAAATGATCGCGCAAGGCGATGCACGGAGCGTGCGGGATGACCCACGCGTGCAGGAAGCCTATCTCGGCAGCGGTGTCATGGCCGCATGGTCGTGAGCAGCGCGTCATCTCCGGCGCTGCTGCAGGTGCGCGGATTGTGCGCGCACTACGGCCGTGCGCAGGTGTTGTTCGATTGCGCGCTCGAGGTGCGGCGCGGCGAGGTCGTGGCCCTCATGGGTCGCAACGGTGCCGGCAAGTCGACCGTGCTAAAGGCGATCATGGGGCTCATGCCTCGAGCGGCGGGGGAGGTCGTGTTCGGTGGGCGAGACGTCGTGGGGATGGAGCCGTATCGCATCGCTCGTCTCGGCATCGGTTTCGTGCCCGAAGACAGGCGGATTTTCACCGAGCTTACCGTGCGCGAGAACCTCGAGGTCGGACGGCACCCGGTGCGCCCCGGCGCGGCGGAGTGGACGGTAGAAGAACTCTACGCGCTGTTCCCCAACTTGGGGGAGCTGCGCGATCGGCGCGGCGGCGAAATGAGCGGCGGCGAGCAGCAGATGCTGACGCTGGCGCGCACTCTCATGGGCAATCCTTACCTGGTGCTGCTGGATGAGCCGTCTGAGGGAGTGGCCCCGCGCATCGTCGAAGAGATGGGCAAGACCATCCGCGAGATGAAGCGGCTGGGATTGAGCCTGCTGCTGTCGGAGCAGAATCTGCCGTTTGCCAACTTCGTGGCCGATCGCGCCTATGTGATCGAGCAGGGACGGATTCGGTATCATGGTACGATGAATGAGCTCGCCGCGAACGAGGAGGTGCGGCGTGCATACCTCACGTTGTGATGTCGGGAGCCGGTGTCATGGCCGTCGAAGCCGCCGCTATCAAGAAAGGAAAGCTCGTCATCCGCAACATCGGAACCCTGCTGTCGGGAGACATCGGGCGGCCGATCTTGGATGCCGATACCGTCGTCGCCGTCGACGGCCGGATCGTGGCGGTGGGACGCGAGCGCGATTGCGATACGAGTAGGCCCGATACGCTCGTCGACGCCCGCGCGACGACGCTTAGCCCCGGGCTCATCGACAGCCATGTGCATCCGGTATTCGGCGACTGGACCCCGCGCCAAAGCCAGCTTGGTTGGATCGACTCCACTCTGAACGGTGGGGTGACCACCATGATCTCGGCAGGAGAGGTTCACCTTCCGGGTCGACCGAAGGACGTGATCGGGCTAAAGGCTTTGGCGATAACCGCGCAGCGCGCTTTCCACAACTTCCGGCCCAGCGGGGTCAAGGTGCTGGCGGGCGCGCCGATCATCGAGCGCGGCATGCTCGAAAGCGATTTCAAAGAACTGGCCGAAGCCGGAGTCAGCCTGTTGGGTGAAGTGGGTTTGGGTTCGGTCAAGGCGGGCGAAGAAGCCCGGCAAATGGTGGCGTGGGCGCGCAAGCACGGTATTCAGAGCACCATCCATACCGGGGGGCCGTCGATTCCCGGGTCGGGCCTGATCGACAAAGACGTAGTACTCGAGGCCGACGCCGACGTGATCGGGCACATCAACGGCGGCCACACCGCGCTCCCCGAGCGCCATATCTGCGAGCTATGCGAGCGCTCTTCTCGAGCGATTGAAGTGGTGCACAACGGCAATGAGAAGATGGCGCTTGCGGCGGTACGTACCGCGCGCGAGCTAGGGTGCCTGCATCGCGTTATTCTGGGCACCGACGGCCCGGCCGGATCCGGCGTGCAACCGCTGGGGATTTTGCGCATGATCGCGTTCCTGTCGAGTTTTGGGGGCATTGCCGCCGAGTCGGCGTTCTGTTTCGCGACCGGCAACACGGCCCGAATTCGCAAGCTCGACTGTGGATTGATCGAAGCCGGACGGGCGGCTGACTTCGTGCTGCTGGACCGCGCGCAACACTCGGCTGGCGCGAATCTGCTCGAAAGCGTGGCGTTGGGCGACATTCCGGGGGTGGGCATGGTCATCGTAGACGGGGCGATCGTGTGCCAGCGCAGCCGAAACACCCCTCCCGCGACCGAGGTGCCCAGCGTGGTATCGAATGCCCATTGACAGCTTTGCCGCGAGGCGGCAAATTCATACTTCAACGCGCGGACAATAGGAGGACAACATGAGCGCATTCAACAGACGATCTTTTCTCGCCGCCGTGGGCGGCCTGGCCACGGTCGCGGCGCTGCCGATCACGCGGGCGATCGCGTCCGGCAAGATCAGCGTCACGGATTCCGACGTGTTCCTGATTATCGACGTGCAGAACTGCTTCATGCCGAACGGAACGTTGCCGGTGCCGAACGGCGAGCAAGTCGTGCCGCTCATCAACAAGATCGCCAAGGGCTTCAAGAATGTCGTGCTGACGCAGGATTGGCACCCGGCCGGGCATATCTCGTTTGCTTCGACTCACAAGAAGAAACCCTTCGAAGTGATGGAGATGGTGTACGGCACGCAGGTGATGTGGCCGGACCATTGTGTGCAGGGGACCCTGGACGGCGCGCTGCACAAGGAGCTCGACATTCCCCATGCGCAGCTCATCATCCGCAAGGGCTACAACGCCAACGTCGACGGCTACTCGGCGTTCTTGGATCTGGACGGCAAAACGGCGACGGGACTCGAAGGCTACCTCAAGGCGCGCGGCATCAAGCGTGTGTTTCTCGCCGGACTGGCGACCGACTTCTGCGTCATGTGGTCAGCCACGGATGCGCGCAAGCTCGGATTCGAGGCGGCCGTGATCGAAGACGCGTGCCGGCATATCGACGTGAACGACTCGCTTGCGGCGGCGTGGAAGAAGATGGCCGAAGCCGGGGTCGAGCGAGTTCAGTCGAGCAACTTTGCCGCATAGCGCTTCCGTTGCCGAGGGCGTGACGCCGCTGCCGTCACGCTCCGGTTGAATTTTTA
The DNA here is from genome assembly GCA_964539965.1 of uncultured Burkholderiales bacterium. Classification (GTDB taxonomy): domain Bacteria; phylum Pseudomonadota; class Gammaproteobacteria; order Burkholderiales; family JALYOK01; genus CAZILI01. The sequence goes on from CAZILI010000132.1 coordinate 8,533, forward strand.
GCGGTCTTCCCAGGCGTTATACGCGCGTCCAGGACTTTTCGAAACCGGGGTAGGACGGCCGCGCGCCTTTGAGCGCCGGCTGTTCGTGTTTGCAGACGAGAGCGAGAGAAGGTTTTGAGCGATGCTCAGTGACATAGAAATTGCCCAGCAGTCCAAACCGCGCCGCATCGCGGAGATCGCGCGCGAGCGGCTTGGCATTGCGGACGAGCACTTGGAGCCCTACGGCCATTACAAGGCAAAGATCTCGCTCGAGTATCTATCGACCCTGGATCGACCGGACGGAAAACTCATACTCGTCACCGCGATCAGTCCTACCCCTGCCGGAGAAGGCAAGACTACGACCACGGTCGGATTGGGCGATGCCCTCAATCGCATCGGGCACAAGGCGGTGGTGTGCCTGCGCGAGCCGTCCTTGGGTCCGGTATTCGGCGTCAAGGGGGGCGCGGCGGGCGGCGGCTACGCGCAAGTCATTCCGATGGAGGATATCAACCTGCACTTCACGGGTGACTTCAGTGCGATCGGATTGGCGCACAACCTGCTCGCCGCGCTGATCGACAATCACGTTCATCACGGCAACGAGCTTGGGCTCGACGCGCGGCGCATCAGCTGGAGACGCGTCGTCGACATGAATGACCGGGCGCTGCGGGAGATCGTCGTGTCCCTGGGCGGGCCGGCACACGGTTTTCCCCGCCAAGACG
>CAZILI010000133.1:0-9223 GCA_964539965.1 uncultured Burkholderiales bacterium
CTAAACCCGGGTGGAGAGTTTTCGATTCCTATCTCTGGGGAATTCTGGGTTCCCGATGACATCCCTGCAGATCCGTTCCTGCGCATGGCACTTCGGCGGTCAGCCCGAAGCGACGCGAAAGCTCCTGCGCCTTCAAGGAGGCCTGCCCCGCTTCCCGCTCGATGCCCGCGATCCGCTCGCGGGCGAGCTTGCCGTTGGCCCGAAGCCTGTCCAACTGCTCCGCGTCCCGGCGTAGTCCGGCAATGCGCTGCTCACGTTGTCCGACGACGCTCTCCGCCAGCCCGAGCCTTTGCGTGGCGCGTTCGATCACTCCGCTCGCCTTGAGCGTTGCTACCAGTCGCATGCGCTCGTCGTTGAGCCCCTTGCGTCGCTGGCGCTCGCTTTCGGTCCGCTGGCGAACCCTACGATTCAGTTGCTCCAGACGTTCGCTCTCCCGTCGGTCCTGCACATCGAGCGCTGCGAGCGCCGCCTTCCCCGCCTCGATGGTGGCGCGCCGCTCGCCTGCGAGTTGGCTGCGACGAGCTTCCGTTTGCAGCGCGACCTCGCGCGTCGCGACGCGCTTGGCCAATTCCGCCTTCGTCGCATCGAGCGTCGCTTGTCTTCCCGCCTTCGCGCTCTGCGCCGCCGCGATCCTCGCCGTGGTATCGCCCAACTGCGCGATCGCGCCGGCCACTTGCTCGGCTTCTGCCTGCAGGCCGGCGCGCTCCTGGCGCACCGCTCCCAGCCCGGCCCTGAGGAGCTTCGCCGTTTCCGATGCCTTAACGCCCAGGTCGCGAATCTCGTCGAGCGCGAGCAGGTCCGCGAGCAAGGTCTTGATCTCCGCGTTCTTGTACGCCGACAACGCTCGCCGTCCCTGGGCGGCAAACACCGATGTAAAGAACGTCTCGGCGCTGCCCAGAATGCCCTCGACGCATTGCAGGTAGGTTTCCACCTTGCCGTCGGACACAGTGCCGTCCGTGAGCCGCACCGGCTGCCATGAATCGCCGCACCGAACGTGCAGGAACGCTTCGGTCTTCTTCCTTCCGTTGAGCCGGAACACCAGCTGCGAGCGATAGCGCATTCCGCCATGCTCCCAGACCAGGTCCTTGACGCTCTCCGGCAGAAACACGTGGTCGTAGTAGGAGAAGCCACCGAGCCCGTCCGCCCCGGCGCGCGAGGGCATGATCGGGAATGGCGTCATGTTGTCCATGATGGTCGTCTTGCCGCGCCCGTTTCTGCCCACGATCGCGACCAGCTCCGCATCGCCGGCGAGCCGTTCGAAATCAAGGTCGATCACATCCCTTCCCAGCCCGTCGCGAATGCCGCGAAAGCCTTTGAGCGTTAGTGAGATTGGTTTCATGGGTGAGCATCCTCGCCTTGAGCGAACACGACTTTCAGTGTCTCCCGCTCTTCTCGCGGGTCAAGGCGCCTCGCTGAACATCGGCACGTGTTCTGCGTCGGTGGTCTTGCCGTCAAAGCCGTTGGTATCGGCCTCTACCGCCGCAGGAATCGCGCCCTGCGCCCCGTTCGAGCATTCGATGATGGTTCCCGCAATCTCTTCCGGCGTGTGCGTCTGCAGCGCTTCCAGACAGGTCAGCAGCGGCTTGGGCCTGGCCTCGGTCAACCTTGCCCAGACGGCAATCTTGGCTGCGATACTCGCCTCGTTTGAGATGCCCGCCGCGCGAGTGCGCACGACCGGAATCACCCGCCCTTCCAGCTTGACCTCGGCTGCCGCGCCGAAAATGCGCTGTATCGCCGACCGGTCGACTTGGTGGCGGTCCTCGTCGGGAACGGTCCAGCGCACCCGCACGAACGCTCCGGTCACCTCGACCGTCCGCGCCAACTGTTGCAACTCTTCCAGCTTGGGCATGCCCTCGAAGGCAATCTCAACCGTGCGTTTGGCCGGGGTGGCGATGAGCTCGAAGCACGCCGACGCCACCCCGACACTCCAAATCAGGAATCCCTTGTCGCCCTCTTCGCCATAGTTCAAGCGGCCGATCGATCCCGCGTAGGCGATCACCCGGCCGTCCTGCACCCACGACTGGTGCTTGTGGATGTGCCCGAGCAGAAAGGCTTGCGCGCCGGCGCCGAAGAGTGACCCGGTAGTGAACTCGTGGTCGAATCCCGCCATCGGTACGCCATGTTCGGTCACGCATCCGTACACGGTGCCGTGCGACACGCCGATCGTCGGCACGCCGGCCGCGCCCGCGACTTCGTTGATCGGGGCAAAGCCGCGGAGCAACGCGGTCAGTCGCTCGCCCACCGCTTCCGCCGCTTCGGCGGCACCCACCGCCGCGGCCACCACGGCCTTGTTCACCGTCGGCACGCAGGAAAAGAGCGCCCGCGTGCCCGGCGGAATCTGTTCGAACCGCCAGCGCTCCGATTCCAGCCAGCGACCGTCCTGATCAAGCGCAACCTGCTGCAGCCGGTCGGCCACGTGCACCCGGAACCGCCCGCCCAAGAGTCGGAACACGTTGAGCGTTCCTGGCGGTTCGTGCGAGAAGGTTCCTTGCAGGATCAGTACCGGGCAGTGGTCGGCGAGCCGCCGGATGGTGCGCGCCAGGGCCCACACCGCTGGCGCATGCACTTCCAACGCGTGATCGGTCGAGTCCCCCGAGATCACCGCGCAGTCCACGCCGCGCGCGATCGCCTGATCGGCGGCAAAGCTGAAGCACCGATCCACCTCCGTCAGTGTCGCGCCGGCGTAGTGGAGGTCGGAAAAATGCGCTAGTCGAATCATCGCCTTCATCTCACGCGAACACGTCGATCTCGGCGTCGATCTTGTTGGTCAAGCCGTCTGGATCGTCGCGGAAGCTTTCGATCTCCGCGAGCGCCCGGCGGCGGCCCGCTGCATTGATCTTCCAACCTGGACCCCAGCGCTTCGCCGCGTACGCTGTGTAGCGCGCGCCATCGATACCAAACTCGGCCGCCGCGCTAATCACCTGCTCGACGCTCGGTCCGCTGGCACCTTCGCTTTTCGATGGCCCTGCTTCTATCGCCGGCGCGCTCTGCGCTCGTGACGCTGCAGCGTGCGGCTCGTTCCGCTGGATGCTTGCGCCCCGCAACTCCACCTCGGCTCCGTCGCTTGTCGCTGGAGCCTCAGAGGCGGCCGCGCCGATAAGCGGTTCAGCCACGGCCGCCTCATCTACCGGCCAAGTGCCTTCCAGCACTCGCGCCGCTTGAGTGCCGTTGACGATGGCCGTCTCGTCATCCTCACTGGTTCGCAACAGCGCGGTGACGTCGATCGGCGCCTCGAGGTCGATGATCCAATGCGCCACACGGACTGCGCGCCCCGCTTCGTCGATGTGCGGTACTTCCTTGAGCGTCTTGGTGATGAAGAACGAAGTGCGCTTGCTGTCGAGGAACCCCGAGATGCGCCCGCCGCGCATGAAGGCGATCGTCTCGAACTTCTGGATCGCCGCGTTCATCGCGTAGAAGCTGTTCGTATGCAGCTCGAAAGCGCCGATCGATTTGATGCCGGGGATGAAGAAGATGAAGCGGCCCGACAGGTTGCACTGGCGGTTCTGGTACTCCCTGCAGAGCTCCGGATCGCACAACCCACCGTTTTCCTGGCGGAGCGTCGTCTTGCGCCCGCCGAAGATGCGGATCGCGCGCTTGCCCGTGTGGTCCATCGGCACCGGCGCGTAGCATTTGCAGTAGCGCACCCGACCGTCGGGCGCGTACTCGCTCCAGAACTTCTTCTCGTTCGCACCCCAGGCGATGAGCTCGTGCGGCATCACCGCCTGCCACATGTCAGCGGGAAACACGACCGGGAACCGGTAGAGCCGCTTCGTGCCATCGCCGCGGTCTTCGCCGTAAGCTGTCAGGATCTCGTTGGCGATCTCCGGATTCGGGAAATCGTCCGGCCGCACCGTGAACCACGGCACGTTCTTCGGGATCAACGGCATCTTGAGTTCGGGCACGGCCTCGCTGATCGCGCGCTCGATCGCCTCGAACGAGTGATTGGCCGCCACGCCGCGCTCGTAGATCGCCTTCGCCTTCGGATGTTCGGCGGCCTTCCTGGTGAGCACCTTGATGCCCGCCCGAATCTTGCCGCCGGCGGGGATGCGCACGGGTCCCTGCCCAAGCAGCGTGGGCAGTGCCGGCGCTCCATTGATCGTTACCACCGCGTTGGTCATGTCGAGACTCCTAGCTGATTGCGAGACAGCTCGCATCTCTAGGGTCGCGCATGAACGCGCGTGGTCAAGTCCTTCCTTGCCTTACCTGCTCACAATGTGCCCGCGATGCTCAAGGCGAAAGGCGGCGGGCCATCCAGGAGCGTCCCCGTGCAACGCGGCGCCTCGATCAGCACGGGCAAGCTTCGTGGCGCCCGGCGATGGCTAGTGGCGATTGCAACGCGTAGAACGGAGCGCACCGACGTTGACGTACGTCCCGGTGCCCCCTGCGCTGGACGCCACGCCAAGCAAGGCTTCCTGCGACTCCCGTGCCGGTGTGGCAGCCTCAGCGGTGCTGTCCTGGTTCGACCCGACAATGGCGTAGCGACCACGGCCAAGATGCTCGATCCAGGGCGCGTGGCAAAGCGCACCATAGAGCGTGGCACTGTTGAGTTTGGCGCAGGTCGCCGCTCCCGTAAGCTCCTTATGCGTCGCCCAACGCCGCTCCGCAAGAACCCGGTAGACCGCGAACTCGCCACTACTTAGGGTGCGTCGTAGCAATCCGAGATGCCCGGCGGGACCAAGCTGGGGAGGACACCGTTCATGTACTCCGCGCGCACGCAGGTAGGCGAGCAGAATCGGCTTTGAGCGGATGGGCGCGTCAGGCGGCAGGGCGTAGCGCCACCACCGTGTTCGTTCGATACCGGTGACCAGGCTTTCCGGGTCCGGTACCCGCTGCGCGACCGCGATGATCTGATGCGCCGCGCGCAGCACGGGGTCACGGCGCCGCGCTGCCTGCACCCAGAAGAGCTCGCGTTCCTTGTCCAGCCAGTGCAAGTCCCGCATTTGCGTGAACGCGGCCCCGATCATAGCGTCGAGTTCAGGTCGCGACAGATCGGCGCGCTCGTGCATCGAGCTGATTAAGTCGTTGATAGACCCCACGCCCTGCCTTGCTGAGACACGACGCACCGCGCGCATCACTGTGCGCAAGGCCCCGACGTACTTTGGTTCGGCGATAAAGAGCGGCCGGCGACACAGACCATATCGGGTCCGCGCCGCTGCCGTCGATCGCAGCGGCGGTAGATCCAGGATGTACTCACAGAACGCCACGACCTGTGGGAGCGTTGGACCCGTACCGAGGACTGCGCCCAAGCGCATCTCCAATGCTTCGCGGGTGACCAGGCTCGACTCGCGGACCCTGGTATGCACGATGGTGAGCAGCGGGGAGGACACTTGCATCGCGAGGGCAAGACGGCGGTAGTGCCCGCAGATCTGTCGGACTCGCTCTGTGGATATCGCAAACAGGCGACCTGCATCGGTCATGGTCGCGGCCGAGGGTCGCTGTGTACCAAACAAGCAACCGAGAAGCGCGCAGTTACGCGAGGCACTGTGCCGGCGGCCACCCAGCGCCAATTCCCGCAGGATGCGCTCGATCTCGGTCGCCGCAGTCGGTAGCGCAGCGCCTGAAGCGCTCATCGCGATGAGTAGTTTCCACGGCACGTTGCTGCACCACGGCTCGCTATCAGGCACTCGATCAAGTCTGGCAAGCAAATCCGTCACCCGTCCAACCGACACGCCTTTGCGAGCGGCGCGCCTTCTCTCGATGGGTCGATTGCTCGGTGCGACAAAGACTCTTGGGACTCCGTTGCGCTGGATGCGGTGCGCTCACTTCCGGCGCTCGCGCTCCGTGGTGCTGTTTCGGGCAATGGCGGCATCTTCTTTTCCGTGTTCCACACCCATGCGGTGTCGTCTGTCGCCTTGAGCGCCTTCTCTTTGGCCGCACGATCCTGCGGATTCAGGGAGGCACTCACTACGTGCAGCGGTGTGGGCTTCGCACCCGTATCGAGGAGAAGTACGTTCGGGAACGACGCGGCACTCCGCGCGTCATATCGCAGCGGCTTCATGAATCGACGCCTCTGCTGCGTCAAGGCTTCGATGAGATCGACCTCATGGGTCCCTTCGATGGGAATCCAGTGCTCGGTGGTCAACATGAAGCTTGCGGTGTCGATCTGGTAGGTGTGCTCGCGTTTCGCGTAGATCAGCGCGCACATCACCACCCGCTGCTTCGTCTTCGTGTCCGCATACCGGGCTTCGAGCAAGTTGCCATATGCCCTCTCGATGCGTTCCCAGGTCTTCGCATCGATGAACAACGGCGCGTCCGGCATGTGCTTGAGCCATACTTTGCGTCCCAGTGGCGATGCTTCGTCACACTTGTACTCTCCGAGAACAAGCGCCATCTTGAATTGGACATCGTCTTCGGGTGACTGAAGGACCGCGAGCTTGCTGCGCCGGCGTTCCGCGATTTCGCTCTTGTGCTCCTCGTGAAACTGCTCGGGTACGTACAAGCGCTCTGAGAGCGTCACGCCTTTCGTCCGAACCCCATCCGCCGCTTCCAACAGATACTTGTGCATCACCCCTTGCGTTCGTTTGCCCTCCATCGCCGGATACCAGCGATTGAATCCCGCGCGCTCGAACAGGAAGTGCATGACGGCACGTAGACTCATCCGATGCCGCGGCGCATTGATCTCGGCCAGTTCTAGCGCCGTGCCCCTCACGGCCGTCCTCCCCGGCACGCGCGAGAGCGGAAAGTCCACGCACAATTCGACCGACTCTGGAGAGCGCTCGATGATCGCTTCGCCGATCAGCTCGCCCAGCCCTGATTGACTAAGTTCGGGTTCGTAAGAAACGCACGTCGCGTGGTGCTGGTGCCCCGTGTCTGGCATCCGCTTGACGACGTACAGGCGATGCTTGGCGACATACATTTCGATCCCACCGCGCTGGCACATGCACCGGGGGCGTTCCGGCCCATCGTAGACACGGGCAAGCATGTCCTGTAGCGCTGGATCACGCGCTGTGTACGTCCTACCCTCGATCGAGAATCGCTGCTCTTCCATGCCGTATCTCGCGCTTCGTCAAACGTCGCCAGCGCTTACACCAACTCGCGGACGACCGCGTTCAGCGGTTTCACAGATTCATCCTCGTTCTGAATCAGATTACGAACCGAGTTTCGTTCCTTGAGCCCAAGCACGGCCCCGACCTGATTAACATCGCAGCCTCGGTCGACAAGTTTTTCGGCAATCGTTCGCCGTGCGGAAAGTGCTGATACGCCCTTGAGGCCAGCCCTTGCGAAGATCCTGCGGTAGATGTCCAGGAGTACTCCGCACCGGTATTGCCTTCGGTCGCCCATTGCTCGCACCTTGATTGGCAGCTCATGCCCATCCCCGGTGAGAAACAGTCTGCTGTGTGGATCAAGCCCTCTGTACTTCGCGCGGTCCTTCGTGCCCTGCCCACGCCGAGCCCGTTCTTCCAGATAGGCGTCAACAGCCGCGACGACCTTCGCGCTGGCAAAGAAAAGCGGCCTCTCTCCGCCGTTGATGGCCGCGTCGGCGCGCATCACCGATTCTTCGCGTACAAGCCCGTCTTCGGTCAGATAATCGCCCACCAGGAGCCTTGCGATTTCCAAGGGCTTGGCGGCCGTCGACAAGAGTACGAGCAGCAAGGCAGTGTCCCTTTTTCTGCACTTGCTGTGCTGCTGTATCACCGCTACAGCACGCTCAACGTCCCGGTCGGTTAACGCGCGCGGCCCCTTGTATGTGTCGGAAACACGCTGCGGGTGGTAGTGCTCGAGCGCCTCAAGGTAGTTATCCTTTCGTGCCCGCATCGCTTTGACCGTCGTCACTTCGTCCTCGTCTACCCATTCCACCCCCACGACCGTTTCCAGATCGCGGGCGAGCGCCTTCACGCGCTGCTCGACGGCCGAGCGACTCAGCCCAGATTCTTCCGCAACCGCCACATACGTCTTGCCGTCCAGAATCCCCTTCAGCATCTTGATCGATTTGGCCAATGATTCCGCTCTCATCTGATGAGCCTCGCGTCGAGTTTGATCTGCCAATCTTGCGGACGGTCTTGCCACGGCGCTAGCCGAAAAGAGCACTTTTTGCGGGGGCTTTCGGCACCAGCCCTCGGAAGCGACGACGATTCATGCATCGCCTTTCCTGCGACTCAGCTGCTGGTCAAAGGACGCGCCCGGCTAAACGTTACCCGCCACTCGTCCGCCGCCGTGAGCGCCATCGTCGAAGGCGTTGACTTCGTAACCGATCGCAAATCGGCTCCGATCGCGCGTTGGCTCTCCTCCGATACATCGCCAAACAGCGGCGCGACAGCATCTCGCCGACGAAGCTGATCAAGAGCCTCGAATCCGGGTCGGGAAAACGTAATATCATCAACGAAGCGTGTGTAGCAGACCCAAATGCGCGCTGCTTCAGCGAAGGCGAGTTCCTATAGCCTGCTTGCGTCTGCCGCTACAAGCGAACTCCAACTATTCATTCACGGGAACGAGACCGACAAAATGGTGCCGCGCGAAGCACGTACACGGCACGGCAGCGCTCACATTGATAAGCGAGGCCAGATCTTTAGCGCACGCTCGAAAAGCGCATCAGATCGCTCTGATATTGCCCCTTCATCCCAAGCTTCCTTGTCATGGAGTTGCTGATTGATCGGAAGAAGCGAATGACGAATCAGTTCGGTTTTTTTCTCTAGCCACGGGCCATTGGAGACGGCGGAGTTAAGCGCTTGAGTCAAAATCGTCAGATTGCCAAAGGTTTGTAGCGCCGAATTTCGCTTTCGTGTCGCAATCGCTCGCTCGTCGCTTTCATCCGCATTCCATAGCTCCGCACTACTCATGCCCAATCCACCGTCCGACAGGGGCCAATGCTCGACCCAGTTTTGCGGAAGAATGTGCTCAACCGTCAAAGCACTATCGACCGATACCTCCTCCATCTTGCTTCCGAAGTAGGTATCACTTAGCCGCTTAAGGATATGTACGACCTTGGGATTGTTCAGCGTTTGATACGCGTGCCTGGAGCGCCAGGCCTCGCGAAATGCGGCGTCCGACGGCCACTCGGTCGATTCCCCGGTTTGCCCAGCAATCTGCTTAGCCAAGCTGTCCACTGTGACGCCGTCGCGACGCAAGTTGCGAGTCAACGTCAGAAATACTCGATTGTAGTTTTTTGTCGTCATGCCGCACACCGCGCGGCGCAGCAGGTATGACTCCAGCGTACTCGAAATTGCTCTCTGCGTATTTCGGCCTCTCGTGACCAGCCGGTTCAGTAGCACCTGATCAGGAAGTC
>CAZILI010000134.1:0-2922 GCA_964539965.1 uncultured Burkholderiales bacterium
CGACGTTGGGCTTGACCAGCCCCGCGACGAACGCGGTGCTCTCCTTCGCGCCCTCCTGCTTCAACTTCGCCATCCGCTCGCAGTCGGCGATGAAACTCTGGAAGGCGTCCTTCTGTGCGCCGACGTAGGCGTTGATCGAGACAATGGAGCCGATCAGCAGCGCACCGCAGCCCACGGGATTCACGTCGTACAAGTGAGCGCGTTTGAACTCGATGTAGGGAGGGCTTGCGCCCAGCGGCTTCAGTACGACTAGATCAGCGAGTAGCGCGCCCACCCAGGCGATGGCAACGCTCGAATAAACACTCAATACCGCTTCCAGCGTCGAAAAGATTCCTAGCAGTGTGAGCAGGAGCGCGATGATGACGTTAAACACTAACCAAACGACGCGCCCCGGGTGATAGTGCGCCAACCTTGCGAAGCAATTCGACCAGGCAAGCGAGCCCCCGTAGGCGTTGGTCACGTTGATCTTGATCTGGGAGATGATCACGAACAATGCAGCCACGCCCAGAGCAACGGCGCCGTTCGCGAATACGGATTGGTACGCGTTTGTGTACATGTGCATGGGCATGACTGCTTCGTAGGTTGAACTGCCCATGCGTATCGCGGCAACCGCAAGCAGGCTGCCGGCAACAATCTTGAGGCCGCCGACGATGATCCAACCGGGGCCCGCGCTCAGCATGGCGGCCCACCATGCGCGGCGGTTGTGTTTCGTAGCCTCTGGTAAGAATCGCAAGTAATCCGCCTGCTCGCCGATCTGCACCACGAGCGAGAACAAGACGCCGGTAGCCGCACCAAACATGAGTATGTTGAAGCTCCCGTCGGAGGCGCCATTGCCGGCGTATGACGACCACGCGCTAAGCAGGCCAGGATCTTGATAGAGCAAAAAAATGAACGGCAGGATCAACAGCACGATCCAAATCGGTTGCGTCCACAACTGGAGTTTGCTGATCAGGGTTACGCCAAAAAACACCAGAGGAATGATGATGAGCGAACTCAGCAGATAGCCGACCACAATGTTCAGGCCGAGCGCGAGTTCCAGTGCTTGCGCCATGATGGCCGCTTCGATGGCAAAGAATATGAACGTGAACGACGCGTAGATCAGGGATGTGAGCGTCGAACCGATGAATCCAAATCCGGCGCCGCGGGTCAGCAGATCGATATCGACATTGGCCCTGCTGCAGTGGTAGGCGATCGGATAACTGACCAGGAAAATGAGCACCGAGACTAGAATGATCGCCGGCATCGCATTTTGAAAACCGTAGCTGATCGTAATACTGCCGCCAATGGCTTCCAATGCCAGAAACGAGATGCCGCCGATCGCTGTGTTGGCGACCACGAACGGCGACCAGCGTCTGAACGAGCGCGCCGCATAGCGCAACGCATAGTCCTCGAGACTCTCGTTTGCGACCCACGACTGATACTCTCGCTTGAGGCGAATCATGCGACCGGCACCGCCTGGTCATTAGGACGGCTCATTATTTTCCCAAACGCGTTGCGGTGCAACCGCTGCGCGGCAAACGCAACACACTTGACTTTCTGAAAGCAAGCGCGAAAATGATGGCCGCCAAAGGCAGTTGTCAACAAATCGCCGTGGCCCGCCCCACCCGAAGCTGCTCTAGGCCACCGGAGGAGATGCAGCAGCATGGCACGCGCTTTTGCGGTGAACGCGGCGCAGGATTCGCTTGAGGCGCTCATCTATCGGATACACGCCGAGAGCGGCCGACGCGCCCAATGGACCGAGGTTCTCGATAAGCTTCGGCTTTGGCTCGACGCCCCGCTCGCGTCGTTGGGGCGGCACGATTTTGCTGATGCGCGCGGCGCGACGCTGTGTGAGGCACCGGCCGACGCCGAGTTCCGCTCCGCTTATACCGCCCATGCCGTGCGCAATCCCTGGTTTCTCTCCAGCGCCGACTACGTCGTTGGCAGAGTAATGACCGGCGACGAGTTAATCAGCAATAAGGATCTAGTGAGAACGGACTTCTATCGTCATGTGTTAAAGCCTAGCCGCTTGCTGCACCATATTTGCGGCGTCATCGCATCGCGCGGCGAAGCAGTGCACTACGTGGCTGCGTTTCGCGGTGAAGAGCGCCGTGCGTTTGGCGAGCAAGAGAAATCCGCCCTCAAGCAAGTGCTTTCGCATCTGTCTTTGGCGTTCGAGAATCAGTGGCGCTATGAAGAAGCCGGTGACCTCGTCGGCGCGCTAACGCACGTGGTCGACCAACAGTCCTACGCGATCCTGTTAGCGACCGCGGACGGCCGGCTCGTGTATCAGAACAAGAAAGCACAGGCGCTATGTGTGCCGGATAGGGGCGTTAGCATTGTCGACGGCACGATTCGCGCGACGACCTCCACCGATAACAAGGCGCTGCGTGAGGCCATTCTGGAGGTGGGTCGCAGCGGCCAGGGCGGCCATGAATCCTCAAGGTTGATTACGATTTCTGCCCCGCGAGGGCAGTCGCCATCGATATTGATCGTCAGGTCAGCCGGCCGGGTGTTTCGGGCTGACGTCGGGGCGCCGGTGGAGTTAGTGATGCTGACTCTGCGCGATGCTCACTGGGAACACGACCCGCGCCACTGCGTATTCGCACGCCAGTACGCTCTGACACCAGCTCAAGCGCGCGTTAGCGCGTTGGTGTTTAGCGGCCATTCCTTGACCGGCGTCGCCCGCGCGCTCCATGTATCGGAAAACACGGTGCGCAGCCATCTTAAGCAAGTATTCGAGAAGACCAACAGCCACGGTCAGATGGAACTCGTGCATCTGCATGCGCGAGTGTGTATCGACGAAGGTTAGCCCTCGGCGTCCTCACCCACCGCTTCCGCAGACCGAGCAGCCGAACAGGCTGCGCACGCCAGTCTCACCCAAATGGGTGAGGCCCATACATCTGATCGGGTGAGCCAGAGTCCCAGGACTAAGGGATTCAT
>CAZILI010000134.1:2932-4380 GCA_964539965.1 uncultured Burkholderiales bacterium
CGTCAGCGTCGATAGCATGCACACGCACGTTTGGCAGTGGGCTAGCGAAAGTGGACCATCAACTAGACTAAACAGCCGAACGGCGGTACCCCCAAAGTAAGACAACGAGGCGCGCAGGCCCGTCAGAGCTTTCGTGCACAAACCAAGTCCGCGCTCTTCTGATTTCCTGAAGCGCGCTTTGAGGAGGGCGACCCATGCTGGCAGGCTTTGCTTTGCTGTACGTAGGTGCAGTTCTTTTTCTCAACGGCCTTTGGCTGATGGGTCGCATCGGCGACAAAGAGATCTCGGCGATCAATATCTTCTCGGGCGTACACACCCTGCTGATCTCGTATTACCTCGCGCTCGGACCCAACGCAGACGCGGGATCCATCAAAGCAGCAGCGTTCACGTTGCTGTTCACCTTTACGTACTTTTGGGTAGCCTGGAATCGGTGGAACAATGCGGACGGCCGCGGCTTAGGCTGGTTCAGCTTGTTTGTAGCGATCACTTGCGTGCCAATCGCCTACTCCATCCTATCCACAGCCGGGACAACGTGGGATGTTTGGTTCGGCTTGTGCTGGGTCATCTGGGCAATAGTGTGGTTCATGTTCTACCTATTGCTGGTTGTGGGCAAGCCGATTGCCAAGATTACCGGCGCCGCCACATCGTTCGCCGGCGTGGTAACCGGTTGGCTTCCCGGCTACCTGCTGTTGCAGGGATTTATGGGCCCGGCAGCGAAAACGGCGGGCGGTTAGCGTGCTACGCGATCGAAGCGAGCGGCGACCTTGTACATCGTTGAGAGAGGAGCGAGCAAGTGGCTATTTACGAATATCAATGTGACCGAGATGGCGTGTTCGAGGTAGTGCGGCCACTCGGCTCGGCACCGGCTTCGGTTATGTGCGCACAGTGCGCATGCCAAGCACGGCGCATCGTATCGATCCCTATGATCAAGTCGAGTGCGCGCACTGTGTGGAACGCAGCAATCGATCGTGCGGAAAAGAGCCGCTATGAGCCTGAAGTGGTTGCCTCGCCGCCCGCGGCCCGAGGCGGACGCGTACGAACCGTCCCGCTGACCCCGACGCTTAGAGGTCTTCCCAGGCCGTAACGATTCTTTGCTGAGTTCGCGCCTTAGTCGTTGGACGCAATTTCGCGGAAGAGAGACGTAAGTAGTTGCCGCGAACTCTTTCGCAAACCGTACTACTAACGGATGGAGATACTGAAATGCCTAAGAACCTATTCCCGCTAGACAACACCAAGAAGTTCACTGATCAGAAACACGTTGGGCACAACAGATGGCATCCGGATATTCCGGCGGCCGTCCGCGTCAAGCCAGGTGAAGTGTTCCGCGCCGATTGCAGAGAATGGTTCGATGGAGCGATCAAGAACGACGACTCGGCGGACGACGTGCGCCATGCGCCGCTCGCGGGTGTGCATGTACTGTCGGGTCCGTTCCACGTTGAAGGCGCGGA
>CAZILI010000134.1:4390-8515 GCA_964539965.1 uncultured Burkholderiales bacterium
ATCTCCTCATTGTCGATATTCTCGAGATCGACGCCTGCGACCAAGAGGATTCGGGCCCGTTTTCCGGCATGGGTTGGGGCTATACCGGCGTGTTCGCCACCAAGAACGGCGGCGGCTTTCTGACAGAGCGTTTCCCAGACGCGTACAAGGTTATCTGGGATTTCAACGGCGATGTGGCGACCTCGCGTCACATTCCCGAGTTATCGTACGTCGGTATCCATCATCCGGGACTCATGGGTACGGCACCGTCGGCTGAGTTGCTGGCGAAGTGGACCAAGCGCGAAACCGCGCTGATTGCGACCAATCCGAATCGCGTCCCGCCCTTGGCGCTGCCTCCGCTACCCGATAGCGCGATTCTGGGCTCACTCAAAGGTGCCGAGTTCGAGCGTGTCGCTCGCGAAGCGGCACGCACGGCCCCGCCACGCGAGAACGGCGGGAACCAGGACATTAAGAACTTAACTGCCGGTAGCCGAGTGTTCTACCCGGTGTTCGTGCCGGGCGCAAAACTCTCCTTTGGAGATCTACATTTTTCCCAAGGTGACGGCGAAATCACCTTCTGTGGTGCGATCGAGATGGGGGGGTTCATGGATCTGCATGTCGATCTCATCAAGGGCGGCATGGCCAAGTATGGCGTTTCTGAAAACGCGATCTTCATGCCCGGTCGCCGCGATCCCCAATACTCCGGGTGGCTCGCGTTCTCCGGCGTGTCGGTAGACAAGGCCGGCAAGCAGCACTACTTGGATTCGGGCCTCGCGTATGCGAACGCTTGCAACCACGCGATCGACTACCTCATGAAGTTCGGTTATTCCGATATTCAGGCCTACATGATTCTCGGGACAGCGCCCGTTGAGGGCCGGTTGTCCGGCGTCGTCGATATTCCCAACGCATGCTCGACGATCTACATACCCACGGCGATCTTCGACTTCGATGTACGTCCGTCCGCGACGGGAATGCCACACCAAGTGAAGCAGGGCATTAGGGTACCGCGGTCGGCGAACTAAGTCCGCATCATCGCGACTAGGCGCATCCTTGCCTCAAGCAAGGATGCGCGCTGGTCTCCACACCAAATGAGGTTGATTGCGAGGAAGCGCTATGCCGTTGTATGACTACCGCTGTGAAAGCTGCGGGGACTTTCGTGCTTTCCGATCGATGGTGCACTCAAGCGCACCACACGCCTGCCCAGTGTGCAATTCCATGTCCGAGAAAGTGATTTCTGCGCCGTTCATTGCTGGCAGTCCAGACAGCACGAACGCACAGAACAATGCGCGTCCCGGTGTTTCCTGGCGCAAACAGTGCGGATTCGGTTGCTCACACTCACACCACAGCTGACCTACGAAGGGCCGACTGACAACACCGGTGCTCCGGTTCAAGAGAACACGCGACGTGCTTCGTACTTGGACTGGACTCCCGGTCGAACGTCCGGTCGCCGAAAGCGTGCTTGCTACTTGTCTTGCTTCAGCCGCGTGCGGTTCCGGCCTATGGCTACTCGTCGAGAAAGTCACGTCCGGAACACAGGCGGCCTCGGTCTCTTGCAGATCTCTGTCGCCGCAGAGCACGAGCCGCGTCTGGCCGGACTGTTGGAGCCGTTGGTCGCGTTGACACCGGAGCACTGGCATCATGCCTATGCGTGTGAGGGTCTGTCTGGCCGCCATTGACTACACCTTCCGAGACCTTCGTGTTCTCTCAATCGCCGCGGTTAAGGACGTTTCCAACATCGACTCGGAACGCATGTTGCTGAAAACGGGGTTCCTGCTCCTCGGCGAAGCGGACGGCCTTCGGTATTGCCTGCGCACGTCCATCCCGTCGCGCGAACGCCGGCGACGGCGCTCGGAGCCGAACAGCGCGAAACGCAGTTTCGGCTAGAAACCCGACCGCTGGGGCGCAGCCCAGCTCATCACAATCGTGGTTACGCCGGCATGGTGCGTAGACCACATCTCGGCGAGCAAGCGTATTCGGGCTAGCCTTCGCGTTCCCTGGAATCGATCGGTGATACGACTTCGCAAGAAGCCGGAACCTTTACAATGTCTGCTGCTAGGCAACTACTGAAGGGATCGGCTTGCACAAGAGCAATAAGAACGTAGCACTTCTATCGGCCTGCCAGGCATTGCTGTTCACGAACAACTCAACGGTCATCGCACTAAACGGATTGGCCGGCTACGCGTTGGCCAGGAACAAGGCCTACGCCACCATTCCGGTGAGCGCGTGGGTCTTAGGCGCCGCGGCCACTTCGTTCCTGGCCTCAATGCTGATGAAGCGAGTTGGACGCCGGGCCGGATTCTCGATCGGCACGATGGTTGGCATCGCGGGTGCGCTACTTGCTGCGATCGCAATTTGGGTTGGCAGCTTTGCGCTACTCAGCGTCGCGACTTTTGTGTTCGGTACCTATAACGCTTTCGGTCAGCTCTATCGATTCGCCGCCGCGGACGCCTCCCCTCCGGACTTCAAATCGAAAGCGATATCGCTCGTGTTGGCCGGCGGCTTGGTGGGCGGGTTCCTCGGACCGCTGTACTCCTGGATTGCGCTCGATCAGATGAAGCTTGGATTCGCCGCGGCGTACCTCGGCTTGATGATCTTCATGATCATTGCCATCTTGGTCCAACGGGCGCTAGACCTACCAATGCTGACCGAAGCCGAGATGCGCGAGCCGGGACGGCCACTCCCGCAGATTATGGCAGAACCGAAATTTGTGGTCGCGGTGCTGGCCGCGAGCTTGGGTTATGGAGTGATGAATCTTCTTATGACCGCCACGCCGCTCGAGATGACCACGGTCTGCGGTCATAGCTACGGTGCGGCAGTGTTTGTGATCGGCTCGCACGTTGTAGGCATGTTTGCGCCCTCACTCTTCACTGGTTCAGTGATCAAGCGCTACGGTGTGATGAATGTGATGCTCGTCGGCACGATCTTGCTGTTCGTGACCGTCGGGATCGCGCTTTCCGGCATCACGGTAGCGCATTTCTGGTTGGCGCTGGTCTTGTTAGGCGTAGGTTGGAATTTTCTGTATATCGGCGGCACCAGCCTGCTTACCGAGGTTTATCGCTCCGCCGAGCGCAACAAGGTTCAGGGCACCAATGACTCGATCGTGTTCGTGGTCATGATGATGACTTCGTTCGGATCGGGATTTCTGCTCGATAAGAACGGCTGGGCGATGCTCAATTGCGTATCCGCGGCAGGGGCGACTCTCATTCTCGTCGCACTGCTCTGGGGGACAGCACGCACTCGCGTGGGCCCCCGGGGTTAACCTAGGCGCGAACCCCTTCGGCGTGCGGCGAGCCTATCTCAAGGCGCCCGCCGCGGCGGTTGCGGTCATGTGCGAAGTTGGGTCGATACGCCAAGTTTCGCGCAGTGCGTCCGGCCGAGCGTCAAATATCTTTCGTGTCGTTCGGCCTCGAGCGTCAGCCTTACAGAAAGTCAGTGCTGAGCTGAAGGTCGCGACCGCGGTCGTAGGACAACTCCTTGCGCCCACGTCAGAAGCAGGTGACGGCGCTATGTGCTCGGGAATTGCCCTATCGAACGGTGGCGTGAAAATGGCTTCCGGCGCCGCTTGCGGTGCGAGCGGTAGCGGACGGTGTGCGGCTGACATCGCGGAACAACAGCATGTCAACTACACGGCGCGAGGCGCCGTCGTAGAAGCCGGTCTCGCGGGCGAAGCGAGGCGGGTTGCAAAATGTGCCGAACAAGATGTCGAACACCGGCAGGTCCGAGTAGTTGTAGGCATGTACGCCCTCTCCGTGATGTACGCTATGGCTCTCCGGCCGCTGGACCAAGTAGCCCAGCCAGCGCGGGGTACGAACATTGGTGTGCTGGAAGATGGAGAAGAACGTTGTGACGAAGAAGAACACGGTCGTCGCCTGTGCGCTAATGCCGACGATGGCAGTCAAGCAAAAGCTGCTCAAGAGCGTCCAGCCGAGCATGTCGAGCGGACTGAAGTAGAACGCGCCGAACGTGTCCAAGTGCTCTGCGCTGTGATGCATTTGATGAAACGTTCGCCACAGCGCTTCGAAGCGGTGCATCGCGCGATGCCACAGGTAGACGCCGAATTCGTACAGCAATACGCCCACCGCCGCGCCGCCGAGGGTGCCCAGGCCGCTGAGGTCGAACAGTTGGAAGCGCGCGAGATATTCACCC
>CAZILI010000134.1:8525-9199 GCA_964539965.1 uncultured Burkholderiales bacterium
CGACGATAGATAGAAGAAGGCGACAAAGGCGATGACTCCGCGCACGCGCCAGCCCTTGACGACAGGAAGTCTCCGCGCCGGCGCCAGCGCTTCCCACAGTATCAGCGCAGCGTACAAGCCGATGACACCGAGCGAAATCGGATCGAGAAGTAAATCGATTGGATGAGGCATGACTGTCTCCAACGAATGAGGATATTCTCTGCGACTGGCCGCGGTCAGCGCCGGCGCAAGTCGACGGCGAATCGCAAATTCACGCCAAGCGTGACATTGGTACCGAGGAATACTTGTTCGACTTGTCCGCGCGCCCCCGCATACGGCCCGGTGCCGCCGGTGATCGCGCGCAGCACGGGAACATTCACATCGACTAATTCGACGCCGTTGGTGCAGAGCGTCTTTTCGCCGACCTTGCGTCCGAGATCGAAGAGCTGGTGCGTGATCACCAACGGCCCGGTGGTCGTCGCCGCGCCTTGACCGACGAACCAACCGCGGCACGTCCAACGCCCGATGACGAGGCTGGGAAACTCCGGCTCGCCGCTGGCAAGCACACCGTTGCCCGGGGCGGTCGCTGTGTGGCCGATGAGCGTCCCGTGCGGATAAATGTAGCCCTCGGTAATGAACGGGCTGCCGTATTGCGGCGACTTGGTGGGATCGACCGGCGGCGTATCCCAGACGAA
>CAZILI010000135.1:0-9178 GCA_964539965.1 uncultured Burkholderiales bacterium
AACGCCTTGGTCGGTGCTGCTTTTGGCGCCGCCGGCCAGCGCTGCATGGCGGTCTCGGTAGGAGTGTTGGTCGGCGAGAGCCGTCAATGGATTCCCGACTTGGTGGAGAAAGCGAGAGCGCTGAAGGTCAACGCCGGCGTAGAAAAGGGTGCCGATTTGGGACCGCTCATCTCGAAGGCGGCGAAGAATCGCGTGACAGGTTGCATCGACCAAGGCGCTCGGGAGGGAGCGAAACTCGAGCTCGACGGGCGCGAAACAAAGGTTGCGGGCTACGAGAGCGGCAACTTCGTCGGCCCGACCATTTTGTCGAACGTAAAGCCCGGCATGAGTGTGTACGAGACCGAAATCTTCGGGCCGGTGTTGTCTCTGGTGAGCGTGGACACCCTCGACGAAGCGATCGATCTGATCAACCGCAATCCTTACGGCAACGGCACGGCGATCTTCACTTCCAGCGGCGGAGTCGCGCGCAAATTCCAGAGCGAGATCGACGTCGGTCAAGTCGGCATCAATCTGCCGATACCCGTGCCGGTGCCGTTCTTCAGCTTCACCGGCTCGCGTGGCTCGAAGCTCGGCGACCTTGGCCCCTACGGCAAACAAGTGGTTCAATTCTACACGCAGACCAAGACCGTGATCTCGCGTTGGTTCGACGATCAAGCGAAGCCCACGGGCGTGAATACCACTATTGCATTGAAATAAACGGCAAACGGCGGGCCGCTCTCGGCGCGGCGCGCTTGGCGCCGCGCGTTACGCTCGCTCGCGTGGAGTACGCAATGAAGATCGCATTCATCGGTCTGGGCAATATGGGCAACCCCATGGCCCGCAACCTCTTGAGGAGCGGCCATACCCTCGCCGTCTACGACGTCGTACAGGCGCTCATCGGCAAGCTTACGCCCCACGGCGCGACGCCGGCAAGCTCGATCAAGGGCGCCGTGGCGGAGGCCGACATGGTCATCACCATGCTGCCGTCTTCGCCGCACGTGCGGGAAGTCTACTTGAGCGGTGAAGGCGTGCTCGCCAATGTCAAGCCCGGTGTCCTGTTGGTGGACTCGAGCACGATAGATCCGCACACGGCGCGCATCGTGGCGGACGAAGCCTCCAAGCACGGCAACTGTATGATCGATGCGCCGGTCTCGGGCGGCACCGGCGGCGCGGAAGCCGCGACCCTCACTTTCATGGTGGGCGGGGAAGCCAAAGACTTCGAGGCGGCCAAGCCGATCCTAGGGCTAATGGGTAAGAACATCGTCCACTGCGGCGGCGCGGGCACGGGGCAGGTCGCCAAGATCTGCAACAACATGGTGCTGGCCGTTTCTATGCTCGGCGTCTCCGAAGCGATGAATCTCGGCGCAGCGCTCGGCATCGATCCCAAAGTGCTTGCGTCCGTGGTCAACACCTCGAGTGGCCGTTGCTGGGCGTCCGATACCTACAATCCCTACCCCGGAGTGATGCAGAATGTCCCTGCCGCGCGCGGCTACACCGGCGGCTTCGGCGTCGACTTGATGCTCAAGGACCTCGGCCTTGCGGTCGACGCGGCCCGACATGCCAAGCAGGCAGTGATCGTCGGTGGACTCGCGCACCAGCTATTTCAGCAATGGAGCGCGAGCGGCGAAGGCGGCAAAGACTTCTCCTCCATCATCAATCTGTACAAGAAGAATCAAGCAACCTCGAGATAAGCGCCTCATAAGCCGCGCCGCTGACGAGAAGGTGTAGCACGATGCATCCCGAACTCGACGTTGAAGTCAGAAATCGCGTCGCGCACGTGACGCTCAACCGTCCGCACACGCTCAACGTGCTCTCCTTCGGCATGGTGCGCGAGTTGGCGCGCTTGTTCGGCGACTGGCAGGAAGACGATGCGGTCAACGCCATTGTCGTGCGCGGCGCGGGCGAGAAAGCCTTCTGCGCGGGCGGCGACGTACGCTCGATATGCGAGATGTTCAAGGCCGGCGATCCGGACTACTTGAATTTTTTCATCGAGGAATATCGGCTGGATTTCCTGATCCACCGCTATCCCAAGCCTTGCGTCGCGCTGATGGACGGTATCGTCATGGGCGGCGGCATGGGAATCGCGCAGGGCATGCGCACGCGCATCGTGACCGATCGCACCCGCATGTCGATGCCGGAGACGCTCATAGGACTGTTTCCTGACGTCGGCGCGAGCTATTTTCTATCTCGACTCGAGGGCGCACTCGGCGCCTATCTCGGCGTCAGTGGGAAGGAACTGCGCGCACCCGACATATTGGAAGCGGGCCTCGGCGATGTGTATCTGGACGCCCAAGCGCTGGCGCAGTTGGACGCCGCGCTAGCAGACATCGTGTGGAGCGACGATCCCGAGCGGGATATCGAGGCCGCCATCGGCGGCCTGCGCTGCAGGCCGCGCTCGGATCCTGCGCTGGAGCCTTACTGGGATGTAATCGACGACCACTTCGGCGAGCCGACCGTGCCCGCTATCATCGCAGCGCTGCGCGCCGAGGAGCGCTCAGCGTTCGTCGATTGGGCGAGGCAGACCGCCGACTCCCTCGCGGCGCGCTCTCCCACTATGATGTCCGTCACTTTGGCGCAGCTGCAACGGGCCAAGAGATTGTCGCTCGCCGACTGCTTTCGCATGGAACTCGACTTGATTCACGCCAGCTTTCGCCACGGCGATTTCATCGAAGGCGTGCGCGCGCGACTGATCGACAAAGACAATGCACCGCGCTGGAATCCGCCCACCTTGGATGCGGTTGCACCGGAAACGGTGACGGGCTTCTTTCAATCGCCTTGGACCAAGGACGCGCATCCATTGGCAGCGCTGCACCCCTAATACCCTCGCTTCAAAGGTGCGCCGTGATCACTACGATGCCTAACAGCAAGAGCGCGATTCCCATACCTTCGCGCACGGTGGTCTTCTCCTTGAACACGCGCCACGAGACCGCGTAGCCGTACAACACTTCGACCAGCGCCATGGTGCGGACGTCGGCTGCGTTGCGCAACGCAAACGCCGTGAACCAGCCCATCGAAGCCATCGCGCCGGCGAATCCCGCCAACAGCGACGTACGCCATTGCCTGGCGATCTCCCGCAAGGCCTGCGGCTGCCGACAGGCCAGGTAGCTGCCGATCAGGATGGTTTGAATCGTTTGCGCCCATACCAGCCCATACGTTCCGGCGAGCCAAGCGGGCATCGGCCCGAGCGCGAGCGTCGCACCGCGGTAGCCCACCGCCGACATCGCGAAGCCGGCTCCTGAGCCGATACCGAAGAGCGCACTTGAAGATAGCCAGCCTCGGGTCCCGTCGGGACGCAGCGCATCCGGACGCACGGACAGGAGGATCACGCCGGCCGAGGCCAACACGATCGCGGCCGCCGAGGATGCGCTGACCGCCTCTCCCAACAGCGCTACCGAAAACAACGCCACTTGGAGCACTTCGGTTTTCGAATAGGCGACCGCGACGATGAAGGTCCGCTGCTGCATGGCCGCCAGCAGCAAGGCAGTCGCCACCAATTGCGCGACGGCGCCGGCAAATACCCAAGCGAGAAAGGCCTGATTTGCGCTCGGCAAGGAGCGACCCGAAGACGAGACCGCGAACGCGAGTGCGATCACGGCAAACGGCAGCCCGTAGATAAAGCGAACAGAGGTCGCAGCTAGGGTACCGACACTCTTGGTCATGTTCTTCTGCGCGGCATTGCGCACGGTCTGCGCCGCCGCTGCGACGAACACGATGGGAATCCAAAGCCACGCCGGGTCGCTCATGCTGCGCCTTACGCGCCGATAAAGCTGGGAATTGTAGCGCGCGGCAAGCGGCACACCGTTGTTATGTGCGTGGGACGCACCCTACGCAACGACGCAGTGGACGCGCTCCGCCGTAGGGTGCGCCCTGCGCACCTATGGTTGGCGCCCGCTAGAAAGCCGGCACCAACTGCACCGCATCTGCGTTCGCCAAGCCGCTCGCATCCGACACTTCGACATAGCCCGTGCTACCCGCGTTGAACGTATAGCGGCCGAGCAGCACCCAGGTCCCGCCATTCACGGTCTGGTTAAGCGATTTGCTCGTGTCGGTGCCACCGGCGTGCACCACCTTGACCGCGACGTTCGCGCTGCGGTTGACATGCGTCGACCAGCGCACATACACATCGTACGCCGCTGTCGCGGGGATGCGCGGCGTCCAGCGATACGTGTCGGCACCGCTGCCGCAGCTATACAACGAGCGCGTGCCGTAGTAGCTGGTCCCGGCGGAATTGCACCACTTGCCGGTGAAAGTGCGTCCCCCGGCACTGTCTTGCACGTTGACGGCAGCGTTGTCGACGATGATCGACGGCGCGCTGAAAGTTGCCGCCAAGAACTGGGAGTCGGCCATGGTGATCGTGCAAGTGCCGTTGCCCGAACATGGGCCGCCCCACTCCACGAACTGCGAATTCGGCCCGGGCGTGGCGATCAAGGACACCACGGTGTTCAGGGCGTAGTCCTGGCTGCAATCGCTGCCGCAGTCGATCCCCGGCGGCGTGCTGGTCACCCGGCCCGTACCGCTGCCCGACACGCTGACGCGCAAGGTCGCTACTGTAGGCGCCGCCGCCGGCACCAGGCGGACCGCATCGGCGCTCGCTTGACCTTGGCTGTCGTCGGTCTGCACATAGCCTCGCGTGCCGGCCAAGAAACGATAGTTTCCGTGCCGCACCCACTGCCCGCCACCGGTCTGCTGATTGAACCTCTTGCTGGTAGTGCCGTCGGCGTGCGCGACCGTGACCGGTACGCTGGCCGAGCGCGTGCTCGAGTTGGTCCAGCGAACGAATACGTCGTAGCGTCCGGCGGCAGGGATGTTCGGTGTCCAGCGATAACTGTCGGCCCCCGCTCCGCAGCTATACAGCGAGTCGACCCCGTAGAAGCCGGTTCTGCTCGATTTGCACCACGCGCCGGTAAATCTGCGGTTCGCATCGCTCGCACCCGCGACTGCGTTGTCCAGAGTGATCTCCCCACTGGCGGTCGACACGACGCGATACAGCGCGCCGTTGGCACTGCTCTCGTCGCCGTGATGCGCCAGGTAGAGCTCGCCGGCCTCGTCCTCACCCCAGGCGACGATGTTGCGATTGGTGTCGAGCAACTGGTTGCTGGTCCATGTCGTGCCGTTGCGCTTGGCGCCCCACACGCGCCCGCTGCAGAAGTCTCCGTACAAGTACGTGCCTTGCAAGGCGGGAAAGCGCGCGCCGCGATATACGTAGCCGCCGGTCACCGAACAACCGAGCGCGTGGTCGTATTGCAAGATCGGCAATGTCAAGCCCGACTGATTGCAGTTCGAGGACGGGTTGAAACAGTTGCGGCCCTCCATGATGCGCCAACCGTAGTTCTTGCCGCCGCCGCTGTTGGCCGGCTCGAAGTCAATTTCCTCCAAGGAGTCCTGTCCGACATCGCCCATGTAGAGATCACCGGTCTGGCGATCGAAGCTGAACGCCCAGGTATTGCGCAGACCGAGCGCCCAGATTTCCGGCGCCCCGCCGCCGGTCGCGAAGGGATTGCCGGGGGGAATCGCATAGTTCTTGCCCACGGCCGTGCGGTCGATGTCGATGCGCAGCATCTTGCCGAGCAGTGAGTTCCTGTTCTGCGCGACGTTGTTCGGATCCCCTGCCGACCCACCGTCGCCCATTGCGATATACAAGAATCCGTCCGGACCGAAGCGAATCTGACCGCCGTTGTGATTCGAGAACGGCTGCGCTTGGGTGAAGATCACCAGGCGCGTGGCCGGATCGGCCCGATTCGGATCGGAACTCGAAACGCGGTAGCGCGCGACCACGGTATTGCCGCTGCTGTCGGTGTAGTTGACGAAAAACAGGCCGTTGCTTTCGTAGCGCGGATGAAAAGCAACGCCCAGCAACCCTCGCTCGCCGCAGCATGATGCGAGCGAACTGATGTCGAGGAATGGGGTCGGCAAGATCTTAGTGCCGTCCCAAACGACCATCCTGCCGCGTTGCAAGTTGATGAACAAGCGTCTGGAGCCGTCGCCGGCGTGGGTAACGCCGATCGGCAGGTCCAAGCCGGTCTTGACAGGTTCGAGGGAGAGGGTCTGCCCCGATGCGACAGATGAGAGGCTAACGATCGCGGCGCACACCAGCGCCGCACGACGAAACTCGACTTACATGAGCTGGATTCCTTCTATGGGACAAGCCGGAACTTCTCGTGTCGAAGTTCCCTTCCGACCGCCGCGGCGCAATGCCGCAGCGGGCCAATCCAGCCGTTTCCTCAACCCAGCCTTCTTGTTGTGTCGTGGGAGGAAGATCGCTAGAACTGCGCCTCCTGCAGCGCCAAGACGCTCTCCGAACCTTCGACGACTTCGTGCCGCAGCGCCTGCGTTTTCGGCAGAATGTGATCCGCATAGTAGCGCGCGGTTGTGATCTTTGTCTGATAGAAGCTCGCATCTCCGCCTGCCTGTTCGAGCTTCTGTCGAGCGATGAGCGCACCTCGAGCCAACTGCCACCCGCCCGCCACGTAGCCCGCGAGCATCAGATACGGCACCGCGCCGGCGGCCGGCAAGCGCGGATCGGAGGCGGCGTGGCTTCCCATCCACACGCTCGCTTCGGCGAGCGCAGCGGCTGCCGGTTTGAGCGCGGCCGCGATCTTGCCACAGGGCCCGTCCTTCGCTGCCTCCAGTTGCGCCGCGGTTTGCGCGATTTCGCCGAGCAGCACACGCATGGTCGCGCCGCCGTCGCGGCCCAGCTTGCGGCCGATCAAGTCGTTCGCCTGAATCCCCGTCGTGCCCTCGTAGATGGTAGTGATGCGCGCGTCGCGCAAATGTTGCGCGGCGCCTGTCTCTTCGATAAACCCCATGCCGCCGTGCACTTGAATGCCGGTGGAGGCGATTTCGATGCCGAGCTCGGTGCTCCAGCCCTTGACCAGCGGAATCAGTAGTTCACCCAACACGAGATGCCGCTTGCGCTCGCCTGCGTCCGCGTGCCGCCTGGCGATATCGAACAGCGAAGCGGTGTAGTACGCCAACGCGCGAGCCGCCTCGACCTGGGCCTTCATGGTCATCAGCATGCGGCGCACGTCGGGGTGATGGATGATGGTCACTCGAGCGCCACCCTTCTTTCCCACTTCGCTGCCCTGTACCCGCTCCCTCGCGTAGGCAAGCGCCTTCTGATAGGCGCGCTCTCCGATTGCAACACCTTCCAAGCCGACCGAAAAGCGCGCCGCGTTCATCATGATGAACATATACTCCAGCCCGCGATTCTCTTCGCCCACCAAATAGCCGACCGCTCCGCTCGTCTCGCCGTAGGCCATCACCGCCGTTGGACTCGCGTGTATGCCGAGTTTGTGCTCGATCGACACGCACTTCAGATCGTTGTGCTCGCCGAGGCTGCCGTCCGGCTTCACCAGATATTTCGGCACCACGAACAGTGAGATGCCCTTGACGCCCTCCGGTGCGCTCGAGGTGCGCGCCAGCACCAGGTGCACGATGTTCTGCGCCAGGTCGTGTTCGCCGTAAGTGATGAAGATTTTCTGACCGCTGACACGGTAGTGATCGCCCTCGGGCACCGCGCGCGTGCGAATCGCGGCGAGATCGGAACCGGCTTGCGGCTCGGTGAGGTTCATAGTGCCGGTCCACTCGCCCGAAATCATCTTCGGCAAGTAGAGCGCCTTGAGGGCAGGCGTTCCGCACAGCTGCAACGCCTCGATCGCGCCCTGCGTCAACAGGGGGCACAACGAGAATGACATGTTCGCGGACGCCCAGATTTCCGACACGGGCGTTGACACCAGACCCGGCAACGCTTGACCACCGTACTCGTGATCGCAAGTAAGCGCATTCCAGCCGCCCTCGACGAACTGTCGGTAAGCGGCTTTAAAGCCATCCGGCGTCACCACTGCGCCGGCCGACCACTTCGAGCCCTGGCGGTCCGCCGTCTCGTTGAGTGGCGCAATTACTTCCGCGGCGAGTTTGTTCGCTTCCGCCAAGATCGCGTCGACCAAATCGGGCGTCACTTCGTCCCAGCCCGGCAAGGACGCCACCGTACCGAGGCCGATCACCTCGTGTAGCAAGAAGCGCATGTCGTTGAGGGGCGCTTGATAGCTCATTTATCGCCGATCTCCTCGGTCAGTTCAGGGACGACCTGAAACAGGTCGGCGACCAACCCATAGTCGGCGATCTGAAAGATCGGCGCTTCGGCATCCTTGTTGATCGCCACGATCACCTTGCTGTCCTTCATGCCGGCCAGATGTTGAATCGCGCCGGATATGCCGACCGCGATATACAGATCCGGCGCGACCACCTTGCCGGTCTGCCCGACTTGATAGTCGTTAGGTACGAAACCCGAGTCGACCGCGGCGCGCGAAGCGCCGATAGCCGCACCCAGCTTGTCGGCGAGCTTTTCCAGGATCTTGAAGTTCTCTCCGCTCTGCATGCCGCGGCCGCCGGACACCACGATGCGCGCGGCACCCAACTCGGGACGTTCCGATTTGGTCAGCTCTTGGCCGATGAATTCACTGACCGCCGCATCCGTCCCCACTGCGGCTGTGGCCACTTGGGCGTTGTCCCCCCTGGTTGCCGCCGCCGCGAAGGCAGACGTGCGCACCGTGAGCACCTTAATCTTGTCCTTGGACTGCACGGTAGCAAGCGCGTTGCCGGCGTAAATCGGACGCACGAAAGTGTCGCTCGACTCGACCGCGACGACGTCCGAGATCTGTGCAACATCGAGCAGTGCCGCCACGCGTGGCATGACGTTCTTGCCGAAGGTGCTCGCCGGCGCAGCGATATGGCTGTGAGCGCCTGCGAGCGACACGACGAGGCTGGCTAGATTCTCGGCGAGTCCGTGCGCGTAGTACGGTGCGTCGGCGAGCAAGACCTTGTCGACGCCAGCGATCTGCGCCGCCGCTTGAGCCGCGCTCTGGCAGCCGCTGCCGGCGACCAATAGTTCGATCGGCCCGCCCAGCTTGAGCGCCGCCGTAACGGTGTTGAGCGTGCCCGCCTTGATCGTGGCGTTATCGTGCTCCGCAATGACTAGTGTACTCATGCTCTATCTCTTCGGTGTCGTGTGTCTCTGGCCCTGCTTACAGCACTTTGGCCTCATTGCGAAGCTTGTCTACCAGTTCCTTGACGTCCTTGACCAGCACGCCACCCTTGCGCTTGGCGGGCTCTGTAACCGCAAGCGTCGTGAGCCGCGGCGTGACGTCGACGCCCAAATCCGTCGGCTGGAGGACATCGAGCGGCTTCTTCTTTGCCTTCA
>CAZILI010000136.1:0-9146 GCA_964539965.1 uncultured Burkholderiales bacterium
TGCGTTGCTTGGCTAAGCTTGCGAGCCCCTTGGTGAGTCGAGCAACCACGCCGTCTTTCCAGCCCCGCACCTGCGCGAGGTCGATCTCGGGCGGGCCGAAACGAACCCCGTGCCGGGCAATATCCTGCGCCTCGACGAGCACTTTAGCGACGTGCAGCAACGCCTTTGAGGGGATGCATCCGACGTTCAGGCAAACGCCGCCCAGTGTCGGATAGCGCTCGACCAAGGTAACTTGCCTACCGAGATCGGCGGCGCGGAATGCGGCCGTGTAGCCTCCCGGCCCTGCGCCCAGCACGACCACTTCCGTTCTCACATCTACGGTTTCACCTTGCCTGCTCCCGGTTGCGGCGGCCACGCTCGCACCGACGGTCGTCGCGTCGCTGTGGGGAGCATCGGGCTTGACCTCGGCATCCTGCTGGCGTCGGGTCGACGCATCCTCGGCGAGTGAGTGCGGACCTGGGCCGGCAGCCGGTTGAGCGGCTCCTTCGAGGGTCAGGATGAGCGAGCCTTCCGACACCTTGTCGCCGACTTTGAGCTTGAGCTCCTTGACCACCCCGGCATCCGGCGACGGGACTTCAAGCGTGGCCTTGTCGGATTCGATCACGATAAGCGAGTCTTCCTTGCCGACCCTATCGCCCGGTTTTACCAGCACTTCGACGACGTCGACGTTCTTGAAGTCGCCGATGTCAGGGACTTTGATTTCGATCAGATTGCTCATGTGCGTTGGTGCGTGATGGCGCCTCGGGAGTCCGCGCAGGTCGAGAGCGTCCCGATGAGAACCGCCGAACCGCGATAGCGCTTAGAGGACAAGCCTACGGATGTCGGACAGAACGCCGTTTAGAAACGAAATAAAACGCGCGCCGAGTGCACCGTCGATAACCCGATGATCGTAGGACAGCGACAGCGGCAACATGAGCCGCGGCACGAACTGTTCCGCCTGATAAACGGGCTTGATCGCCGACCGCCCCACTCCGAGAATGGCCACTTCGGGCGCGTTAATGATGGGCGTGAAGAAGGTGCCTCCGATACCGCCGAGGCTGGAGATGCTGAAGGTTCCCCCTTGCATGTCAGCCGGAGAAAGCTTGCGCGCTCGTGCCCGGGCGCTCACCTCCGCGAGCTCCTTCGCCAGGTCCAGTGCGCCCTTCGTGTCGACGTCACGGATCACCGGCACCACCAGCCCTTCTGGGGTGTCGACAGCAACGCCGATGTGATAGTAGCGCTTAATGGTCAAGGTCTCGCCGCCCTTGTCCAACGAGGCGTTGAACTCGGGATAGCGCTTGAGCGCTGCGACGCATGCCTTCATGATGAAGGCAAGGGGGGTAAGCTTAACTCCAACCTTCTCGGCCTCGTCAGCTCGTGCCTTGCGAAACGCCTCGAGTTCGGTGATGTCGGCCTCATCCTGCTGGGTGATATGCGGAATCGCGACCCAGTTACGGTGCAAGTTCGGACCGGAGATTCTTTTTATGCGGGTGAGCGGCTGGCTTTCCACCGGGCCGAACTTGGAGAAATCGATTTGCGGCAACTCAGGCAAACCGGCTGCGAAGCCAATTCCCCCACCGCCCCTCGGTTGCGCCAACTGTGCCTTCACATAGGCGTCGATATCCTCCTTGAGAATGCGCCCTTTCGGACCGCTGCCGGTCACCGCCTGTAGATCAACTCCGAGCTCGCGGGCGGTCTTACGCACCGCCGGACTGGCGTGCGCCTTGGCAGCCGGCGCCTGATCGACCTGCACCGCCGGGCCTCCGGAGGCGGGGGTAGGCGCAGTTGGGCGCTCCAGCAGCGTCCGCGCCGGGTCAAAACTCGTTTTCTGCGCGGGAGGTGGCGGTGAGCCGGCCGACGAGACGGCCGCTTGTTGTATCGCCGCTTGCGCTTGTGCCTTTGCCTGTACCGTTTGTGAGCTAGCCTCGAGGGTAAGGATAGTCGAACCCTGGGATACCTTGTCGCCGACTTTGATCTTCATGTCTCTCACGACGCCGGCAGACGGGGCGGGCACTTCCATGGTTGCCTTGTCCGATTCAAGGACGATGAGACCGGCTTCGGGTTGGACCTGGTCCCCTGGCTTCACCAGGATCTCGATTACGTCGACTTCTTTGAAATCACCGATATCGGGGACTTTTACTTCGATGAGGTCGCTCATGGCATGGGCCGTCAGACGATTGAACTGACGGAAGGGTAACAGAATGTACGTGCACTGAAACCTGTCAGCGCGCGCGCGGGATGCTTTCGTCGGCTACCGAATCGCGAGGTCAGGCGAGCCTGGGATTCGCCTTTTCCGGATCGATGGCGTACTTCTTGATCGCTTCGCCGACCCTGCTTCGCGGCGCTTCGCCGTCGTCGGCTAGCGCTTTGAGCGCCGCAACCGCGATGAAGTGTCGGTCGACCTCGAAGAAGTTGCGCAACTGCGAGCGAGCATCGGAGCGTCCGAACCCGTCGGTGCCGAGTACAACGTAGCGACGGGGCACGAATTGGCGGATTTGGTCCGCGAATGTCTTAATGTAGTCCGATGCGGCAACAACCGGCCCTTTGCGCTCGCGCAACTGAGTCTCCACATAGCTCACTCTGGGTTCGGCCTCTGGGTGCAGCATGTTCCAACGTGCGCTGTCCAGCCCTTCGCGACGCAGTTCGTTAAAGCTGGTAGCGCTCCAGATGTCGGCTGCTACCCCCCAGTCCCTCTCTAGTAACTCGCCTGCCGCGATGACTTCGCGCAGAATGGTCCCACAGCCAAGCAGTTGGGCTCGCGGGCCCTTGCCGGCGCTGGATTTCAGCAGATACAGCCCTCGCTTGATTCCTTCTTCAGCCCCAGCCGGCATCTCGCCATGCGGGTAGTTCTCGTTCATGACAGTGATGTAGTAGAAGACGTTTTCCTGCTTCTCGTACATGCGGCGCATACCGTCATGAATGATCACCGCGAGTTCGTAAGCGAACGTCGGATCGTACGCAATGCAGTTCGGCACGAACGACGCATGCACTTGGCTGTGTCCGTCCTGGTGCTGCAGCCCCTCGCCGTTCAGGGTGGTGCGCCCAGAGGTGCCACCCATCAAGAAGCCGCGCGCCTGGATGTCCCCGGCGGCCCAAGCGAGGTCTCCTACGCGCTGGAAGCCGAACATCGAGTAGAAAATGAAGAAGGGGATCATGTTGATGCCGTGATTCGAGTACGCCGTGGCTGCCGCGATCCAGGACGACATGGCGCCCGCTTCGTTGATACCCTCCTCGAGTATCTGTCCGGTCTGATCTTCGCGGTAGTACATGAGCTGGTCTTTGTCGACCGGCGTATATAGCTGACCTTGCGAGGAGTAGATTGCTAGAGTGCGAAACAGCCCTTCCATGCCGAAGGTGCGAGCTTCGTCCGGCACGATGGGAACCACATACTTGCCGATGTTCTTGTCGCGCGTCAGCATGGTCAGCAGGCGCACGAAGGCCATGGTTGTCGAGAACTCGCGGCCCTCCGAACTTTTCAGCAACGACTCGAACGTTGCCAGCGGCGGGATAGTGACCGCCGGCGCGGTTTGACGCCGCGACGGCAGATAGCCGCCGAGGGCCCTACGCCGTTCCTTCATGTAAACGATGATAGGGTCGTCCTCTGGCGGCCTGTAGAACGGGACCTCTGCGATTTTGTCATCCGGAATCGGGATGCGGAACCGATCCCGAAATGCCTTCAGCGCGTCGATGTCCATTTTTTTCTGCTGATGGGTCGTGTTTTTTGCCTGCCCGATCGAACCCATGCCGTAGCCTTTGACCGTCTTGGCGAGGATGACGGTCGGCTGACCCCTATGCTTGACCGCAGCCGCGTATGCCGCATAGATCTTGTGCGGATCGTGGCCGCCGCGATTCAGGCGCCAGATATCCTCGTCGGTCATGCGCGACACCATTTCCAGCAGTTTTGGATGCTTGCCGAAAAAGTGCTTGCGTACGTAGGCGCCGTCGTTGGCCTTGAAGTTCTGGTACTCGCCGTCGACCGTCTCTTCCATGACTCGCTGCAGGATGCCGTCTTTGTCGCGGGCGAGCAACGGATCCCAGTACGATCCCCATATGAGTTTTATGACGTTCCAGCCTGCGCCGCGGAAGTCTGCCTCGAGCTCTTGAATGATCTTGCCGTTACCCCGCACGGGACCGTCCAGCCGCTGCAGATTGCAATTGACGACGAATATCAGGTTATCGAGCCGCTCTCGCGCCGCGAGCCCGATGGCACCCAGCGATTCCGGCTCGTCCATTTCGCCGTCGCCCATAAAGGCCCATACCTTACGGGCGCTTGTATCGAGTAGGCCGCGGTGTTGCAGATACTTGAGGAATCGGGCCTGGTAGATCGCCATAATCGGACCTAAGCCCATTGATACGGTGGGGAACTGCCAAAAATCCGGCATGAGCCACGGATGCGGATAGGACGTGATGCCTTTGCCGCCGACGTCGCGGCGGAAGTTGGTGAGATGTTCTTCGGTGAGCCGGCCTTCAAGGTACGCACGCGCGTAGACGCCGGGCGCAGAGTGTCCTTGCAGGTACACGAGGTCGCCGCCGTGATCGTCGCTCGGGGCATGCCAGAAGTGATTGAAGCCGATGCCGAAGAGGGTTCCCACCGAGGCGAAGCTGGCGATATGGCCACCCAGCTCGTCGTCGTTCATGTTGGCGCGCACGACCATGGCCATGGCGTTCCACCGGCAGATTGAGCGGATACGCTCTTCGAGCGCAACATCGCCCGGTGAGCGCGCCTCGAGGTGTGGTGGAATTGTGTTTATGTACGCGGTGTTGGCCCCGAACGGGATGTACGCGCCGGAGCGGCGAGCCTTGTCGACTAACTGCTCGAGCAATTCATGGGCGCGCTCTGGCCCCTCCCGCTCAATCACTGCATCGAGGGCGTCGAGCCACTCTTGGGTTTCGAGTTGGTCTGGTTCGGGAACGGCGGCCATTTGGATTCCTTTACCCGGCGAGCGGACGACTCAAGGGCAAGCCTCCGGCGTCGCAAAAATTCGTGAAATGCGTGGACTTTATCTTGAAAAACAGATAGATTAACCGTTCTCTACAAAAGATTGTAACAATAGTACCTTAACTATTTATTTTTATTATAAAAACAAGGATATTGCTTTGCGAGACAGGGTGCGCCAACACAGCAACACCGCCAAAGATCTTTGCAACGAGCGCATCGGCTCGCTCAGTTGCCAAGTCCAACGCTAAGTGTTTGCGAATTATAAGAACTTGCGCGCGGCAACGGAAGTGGCGCTAGCAAGCCGCGCGGCGACACATTCGTTTGCACGCCGCTTCACCGTCGCTGGTATAACGCTTGCTCTCGTATTGCTGGATTAGGTTTCATCTCTTGCGCTTCGATATGGATCTCACCGACGCATTGCAGATCGTCAGTTTTACCGACCCGGGCAGAGTCCGCTCGCACAACGAGGACTTCGTCGCCGAGCAGGGGGACATCGGCCTCGTTGTCCTCGCCGACGGTATGGGTGGGTACAATGCCGGAGAGGTCGCGAGTGGCATGGCAGCGCACATCATTCTCGAAGGTTTGGGTCAAGCGTGGCGCCAAGCCGGCGCAAAGTACGCTTGGCGTAACGGCGCAAACCTCGCGCCAGAGCTCATCGCAACGCAAGTGGAACGTGCCAACCGGGCGATTTTCGAGAAAGCTCAAAATGAGCCCCAGTGCACGGGCATGGGCACGACCCTGGTGGTGGGGCTCTTTCATGACGACCATCTCACCGTCGCGCACATCGGCGATTCCCGTCTATACCGGCTGCGCGGCGAGACTTTGGAACAGGTAACGAAGGATCACTCGCTGCTTCAAGAGCAAATCGACAACGGCACCTTGTCGAAGGACGAAGCACGACAATCCCGAAACAAGAATCTGCTCACCCGCGCGCTCGGCATTGATCCTCATGTGGAGGCGGAAATCAACACCTATCCGGTCGAGCCGAACGATCTCTATCTGTTGTGCTCGGACGGGCTGAATGACATGCTTGATGACGAGGAGATTCGCATGACCCTCGTTGCATTGCAGGCGAATTTGCCGCTCGCCGCTCAGCAGTTGGTGCAGTCGGCTAACGACACCGGTGGGCGTGACAACATATCAGTGCTTCTGGTGAAAGTTTTGAAAGCGTACCCAGCGCAACGTGGATGGCTGTTGCGGTTGAAATCTTGGTTGAGACTGTGAGGTTTTTACTATGCCTGCAAAGTTGGTATTGAGCCTAGACGGCCAAGTCATTCGAGAGTTCTCGCTCAGTAAGGAGCGAATCACGATTGGCCGCAAGCCGCACAACGACATCCAGGTCGACAATCTCGCGGTGAGCGGGGAACATGCTGCGGTCATCACAATCCTGAACGACTCGTTTATGGAAGACCTGGGCAGCACCAACGGTACGTTGGTCAATGGCCAGCTGGTCAAGAAGCATTTCCTGCAGAGCGGCGATGTCGTCGAGTTGGGCAAGCACAAACTCAGGTACGTGAACGACACGCCGAGCAGCACGTCAGCCGAGGATTTCGAAAAGACTATGGTGTTGCGCCGGCCGGTCGCCGTATCGCCGGTTGCGTCGAAGGAGAAGAGCTTCGGCGATACCGTTGTGGGTGCCAAGTCCTTTTCCGGTACCGCGACCAAACTACCGGGCGAGCCGGCACCTGCCGCGGTCGCCTCGCCGCCTCCCGCGCCTGCTATCGCTGCCGCCAATGCCGCAATTCAGGTTTTGAACGGCGCGAGCGCGGGGAAGGTAATGGAACTTACCAAAACGCTCACCACGCTCGGCAAAACCGGCGTGCAAGTCGCCGTGATTACTAAGCGACCGACAGGCTACTTCATTACGCATGTCGAGGGAGCGAACTTCCCCGTCGTCAACGGCGCGACGCTCGGCTCCCAGGCACATCAGCTCAACGATCACGATATCATTGAGCTGGCCGGCGTTAAGATGGAGTTCTTTTTCAGAGCGTAGGCGCGCATACGGTCTTGCCGCTGCGTCAGGCGATACTCACTGAACCTCATTGAGCAACGTTGCGGGCGGCTCTCGACCATGCGATTGGAAGTTCTGGGGTGCAGCGGAGGAATCGGCGGGGACAATAAGACTACTGCCTTCAGAGTTGATTCTGACGTCGTGATCGACGCCGGTACCGGGCTGCTTGGCTTGAGCTTGGCGGAGCTGGCGGCCATCGACCACGTGTTTCTCACGCATTCGCATCTAGACCACGTGGCGTCTATTCCCTGGCTGGTTGATACCGTCGGTAGTAGTCGAACTCGGCCTCTCATCGTCCATGCAACGGCTGCAACGATCACCGCGGTCCGAAGTCACATCTTCAACTGGCACATTTGGCCTGACTTCACGGAGATACCTTCGGCCACGAAGCCATACTTGCGGTTCGAGGAGTTGACGGAAGGAAAGCCCGTTCAGCTCGCGGGCCGAACCATAACGGCCTTTCCCGCCAATCATATCGTTCCTGCAGTGGGCTACTGCCTTCGGGGTAGCGAGGGCGCGCTTATCTTCAGCGGTGACACGACAGCCAACGACGCGTTGTGGAAGTTGGCCAATGCGACGCCAGACCTGCGCTATCTGATCATCGAGACGGCGTTTGCCGATCACGACAGGGAAGTCGCCGATACTTCGAAGCATCTCTACCCGAGCCTCCTTGCGCGCGAACTGGCGAAGTTCCGTGGCCGCGCGGAGGTACACATTACCCATCTGAAACCGCTGGATGCGGATCTCATCATGGCCGAGATAGAACGGCTTTGTCCGGCCGAAAGACCGCAACGTCTTGTCAATGGGCGCGTTTTCCATTTCTAGGCCAGCGACTTTGTTGGGCGGGATGGCAAGATCGGGCTTCGGACCGGGGAAGGGTCCGGTTGCTCTAGGCTTTTGTTTGACGCCGAAAACGCCGCCTAATGGCGGTATCGAGTTGCGCGCAATCAGGCTACGCTGACCAGTCCGATGAGCGCCGTTCTCTCCAACCCCACTACGCAAGGGGCTGTTCCCACGCCCCCGAGCACTGAATTCAATCGGCGCCTCGCCGAAGTGGTTGAGCTCGTGCAGACGGCGGCCAATTTCGACGAACTCATGAGCGACTTGGGCACGCCGGTCTGCGAGATGTTTTCCGCCGATCGCCTGACCCTTTACTCTCTAAGCGAAGACAAGTCTTCCATCGTCTCGCGCGTCAAGACGGGTTTGAGCTCCTTCAAGGACTTGCGGCTTCCAATCACCGAGACCAGTGTGGCGGGTTACTGCGCCTACCACAAGCGCGTAATGGTGATCCGGGACGTCTACGACGAGGCAGAACTCAAGAAATACACACCGAGACTGCAGTTCTTGCGAGAGGTCGATCGCCGAACCGGCTATCGATCCAAGCAAATGCTGGTCGCGCCGATCGTGACGCCCGAGGAGCGGCCTCAACTGCTCGGAATTATCCAGCTCATCAACAGCCGCGACGATACGCCATTCCCGGACAGCGCAGCCGCGCGAATCAGTGAGCTCGCCAAGGTCTTGGTGCCCGCCTTCCGGCCCCGCACTGCGGCAACCAAGGTGCGGACCAAGTATGACTTCCTGGTCACCGACAACGTTATCTCGGCGGGCGAGCTAGACCTGGCGCTGCGCACGGCGCGCCGAAAGAATCAGGACATCGAAGAGATCCTAATCGACGAATTCCAGGTCAAGCCCCAGGTGCTCGGCCAATGCTTGGCGAAATACTTCGGCGCCGACTACGAGCCGTTCAAGCCGGATCGCATCAAGCCGATGGACTTGCTGCGCAACATCAAGCGAGAGTACGCCGAAGCGAGCCAGTGGCTGCCGGTGGAGGAGAATCGCGACGGCGTCATCATCGTCGCGCTCGATCCCGAGCGGGTCCGCGCGTCGCACGTGGCGCGCAACGTGTTCCCCAAGCACAAGCTCATCTTTCGCGTCACGACCAACCGCGAATTCGTCCAGACCCTTGATCAGTTCTACAACGAGGGTGGCGCCTCGATCGGCGAATTTCTGTCCAACCTCGACGAGGAGGGCGGCGCAGAAGAGAT
The DNA here is from genome assembly GCA_964539965.1 of uncultured Burkholderiales bacterium. Lineage (GTDB taxonomy): Bacteria > Pseudomonadota > Gammaproteobacteria > Burkholderiales > JALYOK01 > CAZILI01. The sequence continues at coordinate 8,975 of CAZILI010000136.1, forward strand.
CGTAACGAGCGACGACGTATCGGCTGCTTCCGACAACGAGCTCGTTAGATTCGTCAACAAGATCATCATCGACGCCTACAACCAAGGCGCTTCCGATATTCACATCGAACCGTACGGCGGTAAGAGCAAGACCGAAGTTCGCTTCAGAAAGGACGGATCGCTGGTTCCCTAC
>CAZILI010000137.1:0-783 GCA_964539965.1 uncultured Burkholderiales bacterium
ATGCTCGTCCGCTCGGCGGGTGAGCCGCGATCTACGAGAGGCGCCCCCTCGTTCGATTCGCTACTTCGCGACCGCGCCGGAGAGCCAGTCGATGAGCGGCCCGGTGGCCTTCTCGACGACGTCGCGGATGGTGCCCTTCCAGCCGCCGCCGCCGCCCATGAGCTTCTGCATGAGGCTGCCGACGACGCTCGTGAAGAGCGCCTTCACGTTGCCCGCCTTCACTTGCTCGCCGCCGAAGGCTTTGACGCCCAGACGCTTGGATTCGGAGTCGCGTCCATTGCGAGAGCTGCCACCTGCCTTCTTGTGTGCCATGCGTGTCTCCTTACTTTTTGATGCCGGCGACCAACTCGTCGGTCAGTTTCTTAAATTCATCCCATTGTCCGGCCGCTGCCAATGCCGCCTGCTGCGGCCAGGTCTCGGGACGAGCCAACTTGAAACGTCCGCCGGCCTTCTCGAGCATCTCGCTCAGTTGGGCAGGCTGGGCCGCAGCCAACTGAGCGAAGGTGGTAATGCCGTTGTCGGCCAGAACCTTCGCGATCTTCGGACCGATGCCCTCTATCTTGACCAGATCGTCGGGCTTGGTCGCGATCACCGGCGCAGCGCTGGCTTCGACGGTGTTGCCGGCGCCGTCCGAAATGGCGTTGATGAACACTTCGGAGAAGTTCTGCCGATGCCCTTGGTGTCTAATGTAGTGCTTGCGGCGGCGCATCTTGAAAATCTGCACCTTGTCGCCACGCCCATTGGCGACGACGGTGGCGCGTACTTGCGCACCGGACACAATGG
>CAZILI010000137.1:793-1264 GCA_964539965.1 uncultured Burkholderiales bacterium
CACCGGAAGCGACGCGGTACTGCTTGCCGCCGGTCTTGATAACCGCGTACATGGCTGAAACCTCTGGATTGGTGTGAGTCTGGAAAAACGCGCAGTATATCGGGTTCCCCAACCTTAGTCAAAACAATCAAGCGCTTAACCGAGCGTGGTATCATGCGAAGCTGTTCAGCGCAATCTATGCTACTCGCTCACGCTACCGTTCCCAAGGCAGCCGCCTCACTCGAGGCAATTCGCGCTGTCATCGAGCCGGATCTTCGGGCCGTCGATGAGGTCATACGCCTGCGCTTGCACTCCGAGGTCGTGCTGGTGCGCCAGGTGGCAGAATATATCATCGCCAGCGGCGGCAAGCGGCTGCGCCCGGCGCTAGTGGTGCTCTCGGCGCTTGCCTGCGGCTACCGCGGTACGCATCACCAATTGCTCGCCGCCGTAGTCGAATTTATCCACACCGCCACCCTGCTGCACGACGACGTC
>CAZILI010000137.1:1274-9139 GCA_964539965.1 uncultured Burkholderiales bacterium
GAGTCACGCTTGCGGCGCGGGCGCGAGACCGCGAATTCAACCTTCGGCAATCCGGCGAGCGTATTGGTCGGGGATTTTCTGTACTCCCGCGCCTTCCAGATGATGGTCGAAGTCGACAACATGCGCGTGATGCAAGTTCTGGCCGATACGACTAATGCCATTGCCGAGGGCGAGGTATTGCAGTTGCTGGTAAGCCACGACCCCGATATCGACGAGGCGCAGTACCTCAAGGTTATCCGCGACAAGACCGCGCGCCTGTTCGAGGCCTCGGCAAGGCTGGGCGCGATCGTCGCCGGCGCGAGCGAAGCGCAAGAGAGCGCCATGGCGGCGTACGGACTGCACGTTGGCATGGCGTTCCAGCTGGTCGATGACGTGTTGGACTACTCCGGCGACGCGCAAGTCACCGGGAAGAATCTCGGCGATGACCTGGCCGAGGGTAAGGTCACCCTTCCGGTCATCCATGCGTTGCGCAAGAGCGCGCCCGAGGAAGGGCGCGCGCTGCGCGTGGCGCTAAAGGCGCACGACGCTCAAGCCCTCGCTGCGGTCGTGCGTGCTATTCACAATGGCGGCGGCCTGGACTACACCCGGCGCATGGCCGGCCAACAGGCCTCTGCCGCGGCAGCTCACTTGCGCGACCTGCCGCGCTCAACGCACAAGGATTGTTTGTTAGAATTGGCCGAGTTCGCGGTCAGCCGAGATCACTAAGGACGAAGCGAAGCCTGCGCAGGCACTCCGAGTCTGCGCGGTGTTGGAATTGTGCACGGTTATATCGGGGTGTAGCGCAGCCTGGTAGCGCACTGCGTTCGGGACGCAGGTGTCGGAGGTTCAAATCCTCTCACCCCGACCACCAACATTCGATACAGGAGGCCCTGACCGAGGCGCCGCCCCCGCCGCGAGAAGCGCCGCGCCTACGCCGTTAACTCGGTTAGCTCGAGTTCCATAAATCTCGTTCCCGCGACCGGATTGAACGTGTACGCAGGGATCGACTTGAAGCCGAGCGCCACATAGAGTCTCTGCGCCGCGTGCATCTGCGGCAAAGTGTCGAGCCGCATGCGCGCGTAGCCCGCCGCCCGGGCGGTCCGGCAAATCTGCACGGCCAATCGCCTGCCGAGTTGTTGGCCGCGTCCGGCGGGGCGCACGTACAGGCGCTTCATCTCACAAGTTGTCGTATCAAGCCGCCGCATGGCGACACACCCGAGCGCTTGTCCCTCGCCCCAGGCGAGCAGGATCCGGCCGTCGGGCGCCGCGTACTTCCCCGGCAGGTTGGCGAGTTCCGCATCGAAATCCTGAAAGCTCAGATCGATTCCGAGAGCTTGCCCGTACTCGCGAAACAGGCTGCGAACAACCTCGATGTGCTCAGGAAATCGAGCCGCACCAATCTCTTGCATTGATACGCCCGGCGCTACCGCGAAGCATGACGGAGACCCTATACGGAATAGGAAACCAATGAATCGTTTCGACAAGTGGTAGGGCATTCAACGCGCAATGTCTTGGATGATCTTGACACGATGTCGCGCTCATCCGGATTAAGAGCGAAACGATACTGCCCGGGCGTGAGGCCATAGACCTGGTAGAAGCGCCGATGCAAGTGGCTTTGATCGCAAAACCCGGAGTCCAGCGCCGCCACGGCAATCGGCTGCCCCATGGCAAGCCGCTTCTTGGCGTGTTGCACCCGCATGAAAGTAATCAGCTCGTAGGGCGACACTCCATATGCGTCCTTGAAGCACTTCTGTAGATACTCTGCATTGTGCCCCACCATGCTGCCGAGTTCGCTCAACCTGAGCGGTTCGGTGAACCTGCGGGCGATCGTCTCCTGGATGGTCTGCAAAAACGATTGCGGCGCGCCGGTCCCGGGTGGCTTTGTGCAAAGCGCGAGTTCCGGCTTGACCGCTCTGGCCAGAATATCGCCGAGATTGTCGTGCAGCGCCCGGCACGCCTCTAGCTGATGAGGATCAAGCTCCAGCGCCTCGTGTAGTGCGGAGAACTTGTACGCGAGTTTGCGCTGCCTGATGATGCCAACCGTTTGGTCCAGCCGCTCCGGAAACACCAAGCCCAGCCTTCGCAGCTGTTCTTCGGTGACGTAGACAACGCGCTCCGACCAACCTCGACCGGACCCGTCGCAAACCCGATGGAACACCTTGGGGGCGATAACGGCCATGTCGCCGCTGCGCACACGAAGAGCCGCCTGCCCGACTTGCACGCACAACTCTCCGCTCACGACGGCCGTCACGGCGAGCCCGTCATGCACGTGAGAGACAAATGCGCTGCCTGCGTAGCTGCCGGCGGTGAGTTCAATCCCGCCCAGAGGTGTGCAGCGCCAATAGCTACTCGCCCGCGCTCCCCACTTGTCGCCATCACGCCGTCGATCGACCCCCAGCACCGACCAACCCCTCATCCGAAAAATGCGGGACTAGAAGCAAGCCAATTTATCACCCCGTCGCAAGATCGTACAAGAGCAGGGAGAATTTCAGACTCAGAATTTCTCGAGCCGAAGCGCATCCCGCTCGGCGACCTTGTTGACCAACGCATCTTGGAAAGGAGAAAGCTCGTGAAGCGCAATAAGAACGGCCGTTACGTCGGCACATTGCTTGGCTGAGCGCAAGCGCAACGGGAATCGCCGTGGCGATTCCCGATCTGGCCCGATAGAACGCTCTCCAAGAACGTAAGCAGCACAGGAGGACCGCAACATGCCGGCGATCTGGATTCGGCCGCAACTGTACCGCCAACTCGGCGACGACCTCGGTGTGCACTTCCGACTAATCGTCAACACGCGCATCGCTCCGCATTTTGTCCTAGACGACGACAATCGCTATTTGACGCGAGAGGTCGTCTGCTGCGACGATCCACTTGAGCTCGAGGATCTGTTGCGGGCCGGACGCCTGCCAAGACCGCTGCACCTGCTCGTTATCACGCCCGACTATTTGTTCGCCTCTCCCTCTGCCGAGCTCATCGGCGACGAATGCAAACTGTTGGTGATGCCTTGCCACTCGACCCCCAACGCCATCGAGGACATCGCGCATTTCGTCTCGGTCATGGAAAGCACCGATGTAGCTAGCCAAGAACAATGGGCGACTCAGTTCTTCGAAAAAGGGGAGAAAAGCGAATATCTGGATTTCATCGACGAGCACACGGGCACCAACGCGCGCTTTCACCATATCAATGAAGAATATGAATGGTTCGAGCAGCTTGGGCCGGTGGCGTGGGGCGGACAGCAATTTTCGCCCGCCGGCGAGATCAGCGTGCTGCGCCTATTTCACGCTCAGTACGACGCCGCCAAGCGGCTCGACATCTCCGGCGACATTACGCTGCATGGCTATCCAATTCTGAACTCCGGCAGAGTCTCGTTCCTGCGCCAGGACCAGGAGCGGATATATCGCCAACTCGCCGGCCTGCGCTCGGGGAAGCTCATCGCTACCCTCGACAACGGCGTCATATCGGGGATCGCCTGCCACGACAAGCAGGCAAAGCCCGCGGCGGACATGTTGAACGCCTTGTTCGAAGTGGACTCGCGCTATCGCGTGCTGTGGGAAATCGGTTTCGGCAGCAATACGCACATGCGGCCGCGCGACGGTAACCACGCGCAGAACGAAAGCTATGGACACGAGTTCGGCTGCGTGCACTTCGGGTTCGGTCTTACCCCGTGGACGCAGTATCACTTGGACGTGCTGTGTCCGTTCACTCGCATCCTCACCAGCGGCGGCGATCATATCGCCGGAGGCACCCTCCGTAGCGCGATGCGCAGGCGCACCGCTGCCGCTTGCCCGTGTCTGGTGAGTTAGGCCCCGCTCGGAGCTCAATATGGACGATAGCTTCAGCAGAGAAGTCATCTTCAGCCGCATGCTCGGCATTGTCGACGATCAGGAGTTGCGCGACTTGTCGCATAAGACGGTCGCCTTCGCCGGCAACGGCGGTGTCGGATTCACGCATGCCGAAACCCTGGTCCGCATGGGAGTGGGTGCGGCCAACATCGCCGATTTCGACGCTTTTGGCCCCGAGAACTTCAATCGCCAGTTCGGCGCGACGGTGAGGACGGTGGGCCAAGCCAAGACCAGCGTTCTGCGCGATCGCCTGTTGTCCATCAATCCCGCGTTGCGCGTCGGCGTGTTCGGCAACGGCGTTCAACCTGACAACGTGGCTGAATTTCTAGAGAACGCGGAAGTCGTGTGCGACGCGATTGACTACTTTGTCATGACGGCCCGCCTCTTGCTCTATCGGGAGGCCGAAGCGCGGCGCATCCCGGTGGCGATCGCCGCACCGGTCGGCTTCGGCGCGAGCCTCCACATTTTCGACCCGAGCGGCATGCCGTTTCCCGAGTACTTTGCCCTAACCGGCGAACAAACCGAGGAACAAAAACTCGAGAACTTCGGCATCGGGCTTAATCCCGCCGGACTGTATCGACACTACATGCCGGACCCGCAGCTCGATTTCGCGGCAAAGCGCGTCGCGTCGATGAGTTGCTCATGCCTGCTTGCGAGCAGCTTGATGGGCGCGTTCGCCATTTCTCGGCTACTGCGCCGTTACACCTACTTCAAGCCTGTTCCCTATGTCTACCAGGTTGACTTGGCGGCGGGCAAGTTCATCGAGCACTACATTCCGGACGGGGTGAAAGGCATCAAAGCGAACCCGCGCAAGTATCTCGCGTAGGCGCCTCGATGGCCCGGGTACCCTTCCCCCGGGCGCGTGAGGCGGAGCGCTAGGGTTCCATGGTGCAGCACTTTATCGTCGCCACGCCTCCTCCGGGCGGTGAGCGGCGCCAACACGTGCGCTATCCTTTTCGGGGAAAAGTTACGGTAAGCGTTGCCAAACTTTCCCCGATCGAAGGCAAAGGCATCGATATTTCCGTGTCGGGGCTCTGCTTGATCGCCCCGCAGCCGCTGCCCGAAGGCCCGCCATGCATCATCGAGACCGATCTTTGGCTGCAAGCTCGGCGGCCATTCCGTTTCAGCGCGGAAGCCAAAATCACGTCCTGCGTCTTCGGCAACACCGGCATTCGAGTCGGCGCACGCTTTCTGTCGATGCAACAAGAGCATCGCGAGGCGCTCGAGCAATTCATCAAGATCCACGCCAACTTGTTTCAATAGCGTGGCTGACGGCACGCGCGCGCGACGGCGGCTGCTTGCTTATTTCGCCGGCGCGATCGGTCCGCGCGAGACGATCAGCTCGTCGACCCACATGTAACCGGTGGGATGCACCTCGGTAGGATCCTTGTTCGTCATGTAGGGCAAGAGCCAGATCTTGCCGTACTTCATGAAGAGCTTTTCCGGGCGGCGTAGATTGCGGTCGTAGTCGAACACCAGCACCGGTTTCTGACCTTCACGCTGTACCCATAGGCGCACATTGCTGCTGCGCGCCGGATCCTTCACCTTGTCGGCCCAGCGTCCGACCGTGACTTGCTGCGTGACCGTCAGCCATTCGTCGGCCTGCCACAGCACGCAATCTTTCCACGCCCCCCGCAGCGGCTGACCCCCGCCCGGATCGATGTTGTAGCAGGCGCGCAGCGCGTCATCCTTCTTGCGCCGTACGGGTTGGCGGTCGATCAGGCCCTTGCCGGAGCCGCGATGCAGCCCGAGGAAAAACTCGTGCGGGTCATACCAGCCGCACGAGTGATAACCGGCGATCGTCCCGTTACCCCAGCCGATGATCACCAAGTGCTGCAAGGTGCAAGAGGATACGGGATAGTCGAGATCGGCGTGATCCCCGGCGTTGATGATCGAAACCTTAAACCCCGTGGCTGCGCCGGTGCTGCGATACTCACGCCGCTGTTGCTTGTAAGTCGGGCTGCTGGGATTGCAGTCGGTAAACAGCAGATCGCACGAGAAACGCAGGCGGTATTGCACGAAGAACGTCTCGCCCTCACCGAACTGTACCGAGTTGTCGGGGGTGAAATTGATCTGGCAGTAGCCCGCCGCATTCGCTTTGCTTTGCGATGGGACGGCGAACTTGACCGAGCCCGATCCGGACGCTTTCATCTCTCGATCGAGCGCGGGGGTGAGTGGGCTCACGCCCGCCACGTGGTCGCACCAGCGCCAGTCGCGATACTTGCCCGTCAGCGCTTGCGGCAGGGTGAGATTCTTGGTCTTGTCGGTCACGCCCGCGCCGCGGACCTTGCCCTCGTCGAGCGGATCGCACAGCACGACTTTCGGATCGGCGCAGCGCGTCTCGAAGTCGAGCGCTTGCGCTAGCATGGCTTGCGACCCATCGTCGGCGAGGGCGGCCGATGCGCCGAGCGCAGCGAACACCAGCGCGAACGCGGCAAGCAGGCAGCTGGCGGTGCGCGCTTTGCGCCGCGCCGGGCGCCTGGCTCTGGCTCTGTCGGTATCCCTCTCGAGCGGTGTCATGCTTTGCCTTTCGTCAATGCACACGTCGCCCCCTCGCCCGTAATGTAACCTACACGCCCATGCCAGGCACCAGCGCATGACACTCGACACGCACAGGGCCGACCCGCGTAGCAGCGCGACGCCTCCCGGCCTCGGCTTGAGCCAGGCGGAAGCGGCGGCGCGCCTTGCACGAGACGGACCCAATGAATTGCCGCGCAAGCAAGACCGCGGACTCGCGCGCATCGTGTTGGATGTCCTGCGCGAGCCGATGTTCATGCTGCTGGTCGCCGGTGCGCTCATCTACTTTGCGCTCGGACACCTGCGCGATGCCGCCGTGCTGCTCGGCTCGATCTTCATCGTCTTCAGCATCACGATCTATCAGGAGCGCAAGTCCGAGCGGGCGTTGGAGGCCTTGCGCGATCTCGCCAGCCCGCGCGCGCTGGTGATACGCGACGGGCGAGAGCAGCGTATCGCCGGTCGCGATGTCGTGGTGGGCGATGTGCTGCTGCTGAAAGAAGGCGATCGCGTGCCGGCCGATGCCTTGCTGTTGGCCGCCAGCGATTTGATGGCCGATGAGTCGCTGCTCACCGGGGAGTCCGCTCCGGTGCGAAAAGTCCCTTGGGATGGGCTTGCGCAACTCGGTGCCGCGGGCGGCGACGACCTGCCGTTCGTCTATTCGAGCACGCTGGTCGTTCAGGGCCACGCCCGTGCCGAGGTGCTCGCCACCGGGCTGCGCACACAGGTTGGCCTGATCGGCAAGGCGCTGGCGGAGTTGGAAACCGAAGCCTATCCCCTGCGGCGGCAAACCGCGAAGGTCGTGCGCCTGCTGGCGAGCGTCGGCCTCGCTCTGTGCGCCGTCGTGGCCGTGCTGTACGGGGTGACCCGCGAAGATTGGCTCGGCGGGCTGCTGGCCGGCATCACCGTCGCGATGTCGCTCATGCCGGAAGAATTCCCCGTCGTGCTGACCATCTTCTTGGCGCTCGGCGCCTGGCGCATCGCCCGCCAACGCGTGTTGACCAGGCGCGTGAGCGCGATCGAGACGCTGGGGGCGGCGACCGTGCTGTGCGTGGACAAGACCGGCACACTCACCCTGAACCGCATGGCGGTCAAGCAACTCGCCGTCGGCGACGAGGTCTTCGAGGTCGGCGCACCCGCGCCGGCTTTCTTGCCGGAGCGGTTTCACGAATTGCTCGAATACGCCATTCTCGCCAGCGAGATCAACCCCTTCGACCCGATGGACAAGGCGCTCAAAGAGCTCGGGCAATACCACTTGGGCGCGACCGAGCATTTGCATCCGGATTGGTCGCTGGTGCGGGAGTACTCGCTTTCGCCGCAGCTGCTTGCCCACTCGCACGGCTGGCGTCCGGCGAGCGGTGAGGGGCATGAGGTCGCCGTCAAAGGCGCGCCGGAGGCGATCTTCGATCTGTGTCATCTGCCGGAGGGCGAGCACGCGCAGCTACGCAGCGCAGCGCAAGCCATGGCCGAGCAAGGCCTGCGCGTGCTCGGGGTGGCGAGAGCAAACTTTGCCGGTGCGGGTTGGCCCGAAAG
>CAZILI010000138.1:0-5954 GCA_964539965.1 uncultured Burkholderiales bacterium
GTGCGTGCGCAGTCGATAGTACAAGTCGTTGCGGAACGTGCCGGCCGCCACCGCCTTTAAGACGTCGCAATTGGTGGCGACCACCACGCGGGCGCGGCTTTGCCGCGGCCGATCGACCCCGAGCGGATAATAGGTGCCGTCTTGCAGCAAGCGCAGCAATTTCACCTGCGAGGCGGGCGACAGATCGCCAATCTCGTCCAAGAACAGCGTGCCCTCGCCGGCGGTTTGCACTAGGCCCTCGCGCACCCGGTCTGCCCCGCTGTAGGCGCCCTTGGCGTGGCCAAATAAGGCGTCGGAAAACATGGTGTCGTCCAGGCCCGCCACGTTCACCGCGACCAACTCGCCGCCGCGTCCCGACAAGCGATGCACCGCGCGCGCGATGAGCTCTTTGCCGGTGCCGGTCTCGCCGGTGATGAGCACCGGCTGCGGCGAAGGCGCGATCGCCTCCAGGTAGCGAAAGATCGCCTGCATCGCCTTGCTCTGCGTCACGATCTCGGCGAACGCCTGCGGGTCGCGCAGGCTGTCGGCGAGAAAGCGCTCCTTGAGCGAGAGTACTTCCGCGCGCAGGGCGCGGATCTCGATCGCGCGCTTGACCGAGGACACCAAACGATTCTTCTCGACCGGCTTCACCAAGTAGTCGATGGCGCCCGCCTGCATGCATTGCACTGCCGTGTCGATGTCGTTGGTGGCCGTCATCAAGATGATCGGCAAGTCGGGATACGTTGCCGCCACCTGCTCCAGCAGCGCCTGGCCCGACAAATGCGGCATCGCCAGATCCAGCACGACGACGCCGATCGCCTTCTCGGCTAGGAGCGGCATCACCTCCCGGCTATCCTCCAAGGTCAAGACCTCGGCAATGCCGGAGCTGCGCAGCACGACCTGGGCGCTGTGCAACAGCTGCGCCTCGTCGTCTACCAGTAGCACGGGCAGGCTCTGCCCGATTGCGGTTTCGGTCATGATCGGTTAGGTCGCAATAGTCAAGCCCGACTGGGCGCTCGCGCCTTGCAGCGCGGGGAAGATCGCCCGCGCCCGTGTGCCGCCGCTCGCCTGCTTGGTGGTGAAAAACGGATCGCACAGACGCGCCAAATGTTCGGGCGCGATACCGGCGCCCTCGTCGCGCACCTCCAGCACGAGCGAGCGCGTCGCCGCGTCGTACTCGGTCGACACCGACACCGCACGGTCCCGATCGGGCAGCGCCTCAAGCGCGTTGACGATGAGATTGATGGCGATCTGCTCGATCTGCTGCGCGTCGCCGACGAGCGGCGGCAAATCGGGCGCGAGCCGCGCCTGAAAGTGCGCGGTGCGCTTGGCGATCACGTGGGCGATCAAGCGCAGCGCGCGCTCAATCGCCTCGTTCAGCTTGATCGCCGTCTGGCCGGGGGGGCGCGGGCGCGCGAAATCCTTCAGATCGTCGACGATGCGCTCGATGCGCAGCGCCCCGTCGTGAATGTCGCGCACCAGGGTCGGCACGCTCTGCCGCATGTCCTCGTAGGCCAGTCCGCCGAGCGTGAACGCGCCGTTGCGCTCGCGGTACTCGTCCAAGATGCCGATCGCGTCGTCCCACGCCTCGGCCAGCACGCGCGAATTGAGCAGCACGAGCTGATTGGGATTGTTGATCTCGTGTGCGACACCGGAGACGAGCGTGCCCAGCGCGGTCATCTTGTTGGCCTGTATCAGCTGCAGCTCTTGCTGGCGCGCCGTCTCTTCCAGGCGCTTGCGCTCGGAGACGTCACGCATGATGCCGGTCACGTGCCGCCCCGCCTCGGTCGACCAACTCGACAAGGAGACTTCCAGCGGAAACTCGGCTGCGTCGCGGCGCAGGCCGATGAACTCCATAGTGCCCTCGGCGAGCGAAGACTGCCCGGTCGCGATCCATTCGGCGAAAGCGCGCAGATGCGAAGCGTGGTGCCGCTGCGGCATCAAGCGCGTGAACGGCTGACCCAAGATCTCCTGCACTTGATAGCCGAAGATCGCCGCGGCGCCGGCATTCCAAGACACCACGTTGCCTCGGCTGTCGGCGGTGACGATCGCCTCCTTGGCGGACTCCGTGATGGCGCGCAGGCGCTCTTCGCTGGCGCGCAAGGCTGTCTCGGCGGCACGCCGTTCGTCCATTTCACGGCCCAGATCGGCGTTCGATGCGCGCAATTGGGTCGCCACGGCACGCAGGCGCAGAAACTGGTAGGCCAAGTAACCGAGCAAAGTCACCGCCACCAAGTAGAGCGCGATGCGAAACGCTTGCGCGCGCGCGTCCACCTGCCCGGCGTAGCGCAGCACCGTCTCTTGCAAGGCCTGCGCGTGCTGCGCGGTGGGCGTGGCGATCACTTGATTCAACAAGGCGTCCACCTGCGGCAGCATGTCGACCACGAATCGTCCGTGCCGCACCAGCGTTTGGAACTGGGCGTCCGCAGCGCTCGCACCCGCCAAGCGGTCGAGCACGCCGCGAATCTCCGCGCCGGTACGCGATTCGGGCGCCTGCAGAAAGTCGAGCAGCGCGTGCGACAGATGGCCCATCTCGCGCGCGACCTCGCGTTCGTTGTCGACCTTGGCGCGCAAGATCGCCTGAGCGTGCGTGAGGTATATGAGCGAATTTCGCAGCAGCGCATTGTCGGACTTAAAGTACTCCACGACTTGCAATTTTCTCTGCGTCACATCGGTGAGCGCGGCAACGCGATCGCCGAGGCGCGCCTGCGCGGCGGTATCCGAGGCGGTGAGCGCTTGGGAGCGCAACGCGCGCAAGTCGCCGGTCACGTCGTCCGCGGTCCGCGCTAGCGAGTCGTAGTGGGCGAGCAAGCCCGCTCGCGCCAACAGCACGTCGCGGGCGAGCTGCGCGTCGTGCAGCTCGAACCTTTGCAAGGTTTCGTGAATGCGCTCGCGCAGCGCCAAGTCGGGACTTCGGCTTTGCAGAAATAGATACGTGAGCAGCGCCAACAATGCCGCAACGATAACCACGGGCGTCCAGCCGGCGCGGGTCACGGCTCACCCCGTCGCGGCGCGGCGAGCGGCTTGCCGCGGAATTCGCCGGTCAAGGCGTGCAGAAAACTCACGATGTCGCGCACCTCTTGCGCATCGAGTTGCCTGCCGAGTTGCACCCGCGCCATGGTGTCGACGGCGACTTCCAAGGACGGCGCCCGCCCGTCGTGAAAATACGGCGCGGTTAGCGCGACGTTGCGCAAGCTCGGCACGCGAAATACACCGCGATCGCGCTCGGCGGAGGTCACACGATGGCGACCGACGTCGGCCTGCGGCGGAACCGCGGATAGCGCGCAGGGATCTTCGAACACGCCGAAGCGCTGGAACAGGTTACCGCCGATGTTCATCCCCTGATGGCAGGCCACACAGCCGTACGACTTAAACAGTTCATAGCCGCGCCGCTCTTGCTCGCTCAGCGCTTCGCGCTCGCCGCGCAAGTAGCGATCGACAGGCGCGTTGGGCGTCGCCAGCGAGCGCTCGAATGCGGCCAAGGCAGACAGCACGTTGGCCTGGGTGAGGCCGTCGGCGAACGCGGCGGCGAAGAGCCGCGCGTAATCCGGGTCGGCGGCGAGCCGGGCAAGCAAATCCGGCCACTTGCTGTCCATCACGGCCGGGTTGGCGAGCAAGCGCTGGGCATGATCTTCCAAAGTCCGCGTCGCTCCGTCCCAATTGAAGGCGAAGTTGAACGCCACGTTGAAGAGCGTCGGCGTATTGCGCAAGCGCGCCTTGCCGTCGGTCGCTACCGCTCGAGGCTTCGCGTCCATGCCGCCCTTGTCGAGCGGATGACAAGACGCGCACGAACGTGAGCTATCGCCGGACAAACGCACGTCGCCGAACAGGCGCTCTCCCAGGGCCACGCGGTCGGGTTGCGAAGGGGCATCGAGCGGAATAGGCGCGATCGGTTCGAGCGTCTTGAGCGGCGGTGGTTGTGCGGGCGAATCGCCCTCGGCCATCGCGGCCGAGAACGACAGCGCCATCGCTGCAAATAGGGCAAGCGCCCAGCGCGCGTGCCGGGCAGCCGGCAGCAAAGGCAGTGAATCCCGCCCTGCGGTACGCGCCGCTGACCGCCTCCTCCTGGCAATCATGGTCGACATGGGGCACATGATCGCCGCGCCGATGGTTCGGGTCAAGACGCCGTGCGTGCATTGCGCCGCCTCGCCCGAGGTTAGAAGACGGAGGCGCAGAGCCCTATTTGACGTTGCCACACCCCGACCCAATGCGCGGGCAGCAACCGGTCGAGCCGGTTTCGCTCCCTCGAGGCATCGGGACGCGGGTGACTATTCGGACGATCCGCTAACGGGAAATCCTCAGTGGCGTGCGGATGCCGGCCAATTGTCCCGATTTGGTCTTTAGCGCGAACGAGCGTGCTGTGCATGAGTTCCCCCTTCTTCTGCTGCGGCGACAGCGTCGCCGCTTATGCCGGTGATTCCCCGGCGGCAAAGCGAGGGTTCAATCAAGCCGCACAGTCGCGGAAGCAAGGGCGCGGGGAGGGCTCGCTCAGGGATTTGTCAGCACTTGCCTTGCGGGTCGGCGCGGAAGCAGAAGTCGCCCATCAGGCTGCTCGACTCCCAAGGCACTTGCAGCCGCTTGGTTTCAGCGGCAACGGCTACCCGCACGCGCTTGAACATCTGCTCGACCGGCACGCCGGGCATGCGGATATTGGCGAGCAAGTGCTTGGTATACAAGCTGTTGGCGAAGTTGCCGCCGTCCATGGCCACCGCGCCGGGCGCGGTCGCGAATGCGACCAGGGTGCCTTGCGGGGCGTCCACCTGGGCGAGCCCGCTTTGCACCGAGCCGCGAAACTTGAGCAGACGCCCATCGGGCCCGACCAGGTTGGGATTGGAGAATGGGTTGTTGCGGCACGCGTCCAAGATCACGATATTGAGCCCGTTGCGCGCTTGCCCCAGCCGCTCCAGCAACTCGGTGACGTCCGCGCTTTGCGAAGCGATATCGTCCTCGGTCTCGATCTTGGCGTCGACCGGCACGAGATAGTTCCGGCCTTTGACTTGGACACCGTGGCCGGCGTAGTAGAACAGGCGCACCTGGTTCGACTTCGCCTGCAGGGAGAATTCGCGGATCGCATCGAGCATTCCACGCATGCTGGCGTTCTCGGCACTGATCACCTCGAAGCCGAGTTCCTTGAGCGCGCCGGTCATCGCTTTGGCGTCGTTGACCGGATTCTTGAGCGGGCTGAAAGCGTAGTTTGCATTGCCGATGACGAGCGCCAGCCGCCGCTCGCCCTGGCCGAGATCCAGGGTTTGCTGCGCTTGCGCAACGCCGCACAATGCCGCCATGGCAAGCAACAGGACTAGGCGCATGGCTTACTCGCTCTTCGGCGGCACCTGCGGCAACACGATAACCGCCTCGACCGAGGCATCGTGCTGAAGCTTGGCCGCCGCCTGCTCGATTTTCGTCGCCGGGACGTAAACCAGGTAATTGCCGAGCTGGCCCGGGCCGCCGATCAGACTGCCGTTGATGCCGACCAGCGCCATGCGAACCTCGCGCTCGCTGGCGGTTTCCTTGAACGTGACTTGCAGCACCGGCCCGCTGACGGGCGCGCTGCCGATGGCGCGGTATTGCCCGTAGCCCGTCTCTTCGGCTTGCTTGACCAGAAGGAGACCGATCACCCCCGCCTGCACCACCACCAGGGCCGCGGCCGTGGCGAGCGCCGGCGTGAAGCGAAACCCGAGCCACTCGCTCACGCGTTCGAAGAAGCCCGGGGACTGCGCGCGGCGCTCGGCGCGAGCGCGGGCGATGAATCTGTCCCATCCGATGTCGGGGGAAACGTCGGGCGCGTTGTCTCGCATCTTGTTCATCAGCGACTCGTGCCAACGCAGCTCGGCGCGAGCCTCCGGATGCTCGCGCAGATACTGGTCCACCCACTCGCGTTGCGCCGGGTCGAGGGTGCCGTTCACATGCCAGGGCGCCAGCTCCTCGAAGCGCGCACGCAGTTCGTTTTCGTTCATGTCACTCTTTCTGCAGAA
>CAZILI010000138.1:5964-9137 GCA_964539965.1 uncultured Burkholderiales bacterium
TGTCTGATTTCTTCTTGATCTTCTGCCGGGCGTGGAACAGCCGCGTCTTCACGGTGTTCTGCGGGCATTTCTGGATCTCGGCGATCTCCTGGATCGCCATGCCCTCGTAGAAGACCAGATGCAGGCACTCGCGGTGCTCCTCGCTCAATTTGTCCATGCATTGCTGGACGCCCTCGCGGCGCTGCTTTTGCGCCAACTCGTCGAACGCGCCTGCGTCCGCTGAGGGCATGTCTTCGTCCAGCTCGTCGTAATCGGGACTCCGTGCCCGCAGCGCATCGAGCATCTTGTGGCGTGCGATGCCGATGAGCCAGGTCGTGAACTTCGAGTCGCCGCGAAACCGATCGGGATGACGCCATACTTCGTGCATGGTGTCGACCACGATCTCTTCGGCCTTGCCCGGGTCGTGGATGTGGTTGAGCGCATAGGCGTAGACCTTGCGGCTGAACGCCCGATACAACTCGCGCATTGCTGCTTCGTTGCTTTGCCCGATCCGTTTCAGTAGCTCGAAGATCGCCTCGTTGGTGAGCTCCATCGATTACTTGTTGTTTGAGTCGTTTATTTGATGGTGACGGTTCAAAAAATTACACCTTGACCCGCCCGGGCGCCGCGTTCTCTCTAATTTACCGGCACAAAAAGGAAATCCCCCGACTCGTGCCCGGCAAACTTGAGCGGCGCGTACTCGGGTTGCTGGTCGATGTTCTGCGTTCGGGCAAAATGCACCACCCGCGCGGCCACTTCCCGGTACAGCCGCTGTGCCTCCAGCAGTTCTTCGTTGCGCTCCAGCACCTCGAGCAGGCTCTTGGCGAAGATCGAATGCTTGCCGCCGCCGCCGTCGATCACCGGCTGCACGCCGCCGGAGGTGAGCACCGTGCGGCAGCGCGCCTGGGCAAGCGCCTTGAGCCAGGCGAGGCGCGCTTCGTCGGACAGGCCGGACTCGAGCTGGCCGATGGAATTTCTCGTCATCGCACCGGCATAGCAGGAGTCGGCCACCACCAGCACGTGCTTGACCGACATAGCGTTCAGGATATCGGTCACGGCAATGCTGGAGATCCAGTTGGCGTCGCTGTCCGGCTCGGCATCGACCGGCAGCCAATGGCCGCGCAAATTGGCGCGGTCCAGTTCGCCATGGCCGGCGTAGTAGATGAGCAAGTTGTCTTT
Source organism: uncultured Burkholderiales bacterium (assembly GCA_964539965.1). Classification (GTDB taxonomy): domain Bacteria; phylum Pseudomonadota; class Gammaproteobacteria; order Burkholderiales; family JALYOK01; genus CAZILI01. The sequence goes on from CAZILI010000138.1 coordinate 7,123, forward strand.
CTCGGTGAGCTTGGCGCGCAACTTGTTGAGTTCGGACAGGATCTGGTAGCGCGTGGCATCCTTCAACGTCGTCACCTTGAAGCCGTACTTACGCTGCAGCACCTCGCTCACGGCTTGCGCGTCGGCGATGGCGGTGTCGAGCTTGGGCAGATGCTGGTAGGTCGCGTTACCGATCACCAAGGCGTAGTAGTTGCCGAACTCGACTCCGCGCAGCGCAGTCTTGGCGGAAGCCGTGTAGGTCTCGTACAGCTCTTCGGGTACCAGCGTGAAATCCAGTTGCGCACGTCGGCCTTGCGTGTCGACCGCGACCAAGCTCACCGAGGTCGGCCCCTTGGCGAGCCGCACTTGCGACTTGAACATCCCGCCGGTGTCGACGGTTTCCGACTTGTCGTTCACTGTGAACGACACCAGCCCGGCCGGCGCCGTCACCCGTCCGACGACGTCCCGCATCAGCACCGCCCCGCGCACGCGTATGTTGCTCGGCCCGCGCGTAGTCACAATCGGCGGATCGATGAGCTGGATGCTGGGCGCGGCTATGGCGACGATCGCGTCCTTCTGCCCGCTCAAGCCGACTGGCGGCGGGCCTTGTTTGGCCTCCAGCGCCTTCAATTGCTCTTTGTAGCGTTGCGCCTCTTGTTCGAGCCGTTTGATCTCTTGCCCTTGACCTTGCGCTTCGTCTTGCTTCTTCTTGAGATCCGATTCGAGAGCCTGGATGCGGGCACGCTGCGCCTCGGAAGCGCTCGCCTGCGCTTGCAGCTTCGTCAACTCGGACTTGATCGCCTCCGTAGCTTGAGCGTCCGAGGACGCCTGCGCCTTGCGTACCTCCAACTCATTGCTCGCGGCGGCGAGCTTAGCGTTGGCCTGCTCCAGTTCGCGCCTGAGTCCCGCGCCTTCCGCTTGCTGCGCCTCTAGGGTACGAATTTGCTCGCGGTAGCGCTCGCCGTCTTGCTGCAGCTTGGCGAGCTGCTGCGTCTGGCGGGTCGCTTCGTCTTGCTTCCTTTGCAGCTCCCGCTCGAGATTTTCGATTCGCGCGCGCTGATCGGCGGAAGCCGTTTGCTGGCGCACCTTGGCGATCTCGCCCTTGATGGCCTCGGCGATGCGCGCGTCGGCGGCCGCTTTGGCCTTGGTTTCTTCCATCTCGCGCGTGGCCTCGCCGAGCCGCGCGTTTGCGGCCTCGAGCTGCTGACGCAGGGAGGCGGTCTGCGATTCGGAGCGGGCGAGTTGCTCGCGATAGCCGGCGAGCACCTGCTCGAGCTTGCTCACCTGCTGCTTGCGCTGCTGCAACTCATCCTCGCGCTGGCGCAGTTGCTGCTCGAATTGCTTGGCCGCCGCAGCGTTACCGGCCGCCTCTGCCTTTTGCTGTTCTTGCTTCAAGCGCTGCAGTTCGGATTGAGAGTCGCGCCGCAGCCGCTCGAGCTCTTGATTCGCCTTTTCCAGCTGCAGTTTCACTTCTTCCAGTTCGCGCCGCAGCTTCTCCGCTTCGGCGTCGCGCGCCGCCGCCGCGCCGGCGGCGGGCTGATCGGCCACGATCAAGTCACCAAGACCCGAGGCCTTTCGATAGAGCGAGAGCGCGGTCGGCAAGTCCTTCGCCACGCCGAAGCCGCGCTCGTACAGAAATCCCAAGTTCATGAGCGCGCGCGGATAGGACTTCTCGGCGGCTTTGCGGTACCAGTCTTGCGCCCGGGCGTAGTCGGGCGAGGCACCCCCGACCCCCTTCTCGTAGATCTCGCCCACATAGGTCTGGGCCTGCGGGTCGCCTTGATTGGCCGACTCGAGCCAAACCTTGAGTGACGCATCCAGACTAGCGCGGTTGTAGGCGACGTACTCGCCGCCGCGCACTTCGCAATCGCCGGCGGTAGTCTTCAAGGGGCGGCGGGCCGAGAGATAGGTCACTCGAGTGCCGATGCGACGCGTCACACCCGGCAGCAGGCAATCGACCACCATGAAGCGATCCACCAGCACTGCGGCGGTCGCGGTAGGTTGCTCGGTTGCCGCGCCGAGGTCGAGCCCAAGCG
>CAZILI010000139.1:0-9130 GCA_964539965.1 uncultured Burkholderiales bacterium
AATCGGTCGCGAGGCTGAAGGAGAACAACATCCCCGCCCTGGCGCCGCTGGCTCGCGACGGCTACGCGATCCTGACGCCGATTCCGTCCTGCACACTCATGTTCAAGCAAGAACTGCCGCTACTTTTCCCGCACGACCCCGACGTGCAGGCGGTGAGACAAGCCATGTTCGACCCGTTCGAGTACTTCGTGCTGCGCAATCGCGACGGGCTGCTGAAAAAAGACTTCAAGACCCCGCTCGGCAAGGTGTCCTATCACGTGCCGTGTCACCTGCGCGTGCAGAACATCGGCCAGAAGACGCGCGACGCGCTAGAGCTCATCCCCGACACGACGGTAAACACGGTGGAACGCTGCTCGGGACACGCCGGAACTTGGGGGGTAAAGAAAGAGTTTCACGAGATGGCGCTCAAGATCGGCCGACCGGTGTTTCGCTCGATGGCGCAAGATGCGCCGGACTACATCAGTTCGGATTGCCAACTCGCCGGCCATCACATCGAGCAGGGCATCCGGGAGCAGGGCGGCAACGCCCCCAAGCTCGCGCACCCACTCACCTTGTTGCGCCTTGCCTATGGGCTAGAGTAAAGGGGGTATCTGCCCTTTCACGGCGCCCGCATTACGCTTTTCGTACCCTACCCATACGTGTATATCCTCAAGTTGCCGATCCTACTATGCCGACCATCTCTCGCGACAGCCTGCTCACCTTAGAAGCCTACCAAAAGCAACGCGACGCCTACCAGGTGCGCGCTAGGGAACACAAGCAAAGACGCACGGTTCATTTGGGCAATCACGTGACCTTGCAGTTCGAAGACGAACTCACGATGCGTTACCAGATTCAAGAAATGCTGCGCGCCGAGCGCATCTTCGAAGAAGCCGGCATACAAGGCGAACTCGACGTCTACAATGCGCTCGTGCCGGACGGCAGCAACCTGAAGGCCTCTTTGCTGATCGGATACCCCGAGGTGGCGGAGCGTCGGCGCATGCTGGCCAAGCTGAAGGGGATCGAGGACCGCGTCTGGGTGCGGGTGATCGGCCAGCCACGGGTGTACGCGATCGCCGACGAAGACCTGGAGCGAGAGAACGAAGACAAGACTTCCGCGGTGCACTTCCTCCGCTTCGAGTTCACCCCGCAGATGATAAGCGCGCTGAAGGCGGGCGCCGATCTCGCCATGGGCGTGGATCATCCCGAGTATCGAGCCGAGGTCGAAGAGATCGATCCGGTGACGCGCCAGGCACTGCTGTCGGACTTTGCCTAGCGCGGCGCGGGCGCTTCGGTCGCTCCCGCACCGCGCCTAACGGTGCCGATCGATCCGGTACAATGCGGAGGCCATTGGTTATTCGCCTCCTATGCTGACCGACACAATAATAGGCGCCGTCGAAGGCAAGCTTCGGCAGTATCAACTTCCTCTCGCCGTCAATTGCTGGAACGAGCGGACCATCGCCGGGGCGACCCCGGTGCAAGCGACCTTGGACCTGCGCTCTCCTCGCTTGTTGCCGCTGCTCGCCCGGCCGAGCTTGAGCAAGCTGGCCGAGAGCTACGTCGAAGAAGAGATCGATCTACGCGGCAAGATGCGCGATGTGGTGAATCTGCTGCTTCCGCTCGCCGGCCCATCGAGCGCGGCGAAGAAGGCCGTGAATCCGAGGTGGCGCTTCTGGAAGCACACGCGTGATTCGGACCGCAAGGCGATCTCGTCGCACTATGACGTGTCGAACGATTTCTATGCGCTGTGGCTGGACCGCCGGCGCGTGTACTCTTGCGCCTACTTCAAGACCGCGGGCGACAGCCTTGATCTCGCCCAAGAGCAAAAGCTCGATCACATCTGCCGCAAGCTCATGCTGCAGAAGGGCGAGCGTTTCTTGGATATCGGCTGCGGCTGGGGCGGCCTGATACTGTGGGCGGCGGAGAAGTACGGCGTGCACACGGTCGGCATCACGATCAGCCAAAACCAGTACGACTACGTCAGAGAACACGCACGCGCGGCCGGCATCGCCGACCGCGTGCAGGTGCGTCTGATGGACTACCGCGATCTGCCCGAAAGCGAGCCGTTCGACAAGATCGCCAGCGTCGGCATGTTCGAGCATGTGGGAATACGCAACCTGCCTCTGTACTTCGGCAAGATCTATCGTTTGCTCAAGCCGGGCGGATTGGTCATGAATCACGGCATCACCTCGACCGTGTTCGACGACGAGACCCTCGACAAAGGCAATCGCGAATTCATCGACAAGTATGTATTTCCCGACGGTGAGCTGACCCACGTGTCGCGCGTGATGGAAGCGATGGCACGACAAGGTCTCGAGTGCCGCGATGTCGAGAGTCTGCGGCCGCACTACGCCAAGACGCTATGGCATTGGGTGGAGCGGCTGGAGATCCACTCGGAGCAAGCGCGCGCGCTGGTGGGAGAGAAGAAGTTCCGCATCTGGCGGACCTACATGGCCGGCTTCGCGATGGCGTTCGAGCACAACTGGGATTCGATCTATCAGATATTGGCCGGGCGACCGCTTGAAGATGGCTCGCTCGCGCTACCGCTTACCCGAGAGCACGTGTACGCACCTTAGGAGCAAATACCTTGCCGCGAGCCCTGCGTCTCATCGCCGTCATGGCACTGATTGTCGCCTCCTTCGCCGCCGCGCAGCGACCCATCAACCAGCACCCGGTGTACGCCCCCGAAGAAGAAGAAAAAGGACCCTGGGTGGAGGAGTCGCCCGAGCCGCCGCTCTTTCCCGGCGAGGAGAACCTGCTGCGGTTTATGATCGCCGGATCGAGCAGTTTTCAATTTTTCATCGATCGCAATTCGATCTCCATCGGCAAGGATGCGGTGGTGCGCTACACGATAGTGATCAAATCCCCGACCGCGCCGAGTGCGGTCAAGTACGAGGGCATACGCTGCGAGACGGCCGAGAAGAAGGTCTATGCCACCGGCGGCAGCGAGCGCACCTGGCTGCCGGCGCGCTTAGCCGTGTGGGAGCCGATCGAGAACAAGTCGTTGAACGGCTACCAGCGCGTGTTGTTCACGGATTTTTTCTGTCCGAAGAAGTTCCCAGTCGCCAACGCGCAGGAGGCAATTCGCGCCCTGCGCGCCGGCATCCATCCGGAAGCGAAGATCAGGCGATAGGGGGGACTAGCGCGCTAACAGCGCGCCGGCGCGCGCTGGCGCAGGAACTCGGCGAGCTTGGTGGCCGCCAACGGCTTGCTGAAGTAGTAACCTTGGATGTGATCGCAGCCTAGCGTGCGCAACGTGCTGAGTTGTTCTTCGGTTTCCACCCCCTCAGCGATCACCTCTTTACGCAGCGTGTGCGACATCGCGATGATGGCCGCGACGATCGCGCGTGACTCGGAATCGACGTCGATGTCGTTCACAAACGAGCGGTCGATCTTCACGATATCGACCGGAAAGCGCTTGAGGTAGGCGAGCGAAGAATAACCGGTACCGAAGTCGTCCAACGCGAGTCGCACGCCTAGTTCGCTCAATTCGTGCAGCATGGCCTGCGTCTCGCCGCCGGACTCCATCAATGCGCTCTCGGTCATCTCCAATTCCAGGCAGCGCGGCGGCACATCGAGTTCCTCCAAGGTCGAGCGCACGAAGGCCGCGAAATCTCGCTGCTTGAACTGCCTGGTCGAAACATTGACGGATACGCGCTCTAAGCGCAGCCCGGCGGCTTGCAGCGCCTTGAATTGCCGGCAAGCGGCGCGCACGATCCACCTGCCGAGTACGTCGATCAAGCCGACGTCCTCGACCACGCCGATAAAGTGAAACGGCGACAGCAGGCCGCGCTGCGGGTGATTCCAGCGAATCAAGGCCTCGGCGCCGGATACGTGCTCGCCGTATGCGTCGAGTTGGGGCTGATACACTAGCTCGAATTCTTCTCGCTCGATGGCGCGACGCAGTTCGCGCTCCAAGGTGACACGCGCCATGGCCTCCGCGTTCATGCGCTCCTCGAAGTAGACGCAGCGGCCGCGTCCGGCCGCCTTGGCTCGATACATGGCGGTGTCGGCGTTCTTCACGAGCTCATCCCCGCTCGCGCCGTCAGTCGGATAGACCGCGATGCCCACGCTCACGCTCAAGAAGCTCTCGACGCCGTCGACTAAGAAAGGTTCCGCCATGGTTTTGACGACGTGCTCGGCGACACTGGCGGCGGCCTGCGGCGCGGCCAACGCGGTCAGAATGATCGTGAACTCGTCGCCGCCCAAGCGCGCGACCGTATCGGTTTGGCGTACGCAACTCTTCAGCCGAGCCGCGGCCTGAATCAGCAGCGCGTCGCCGGCGGCATGACCCGCCGTGTCGTTCACGTTCTTAAAATGATCGAGATCGACAAACAAAACCGCGAGCTGCGAGCCGTCGCGCGCCGCGTGCGCCAGCTCCTGCGCGAGCTGGTCTTTGAAGTGCAAGCGATTCGGCAACCTTGTGAGCGCATCATAACGCGCCTGAAAGTACAACTGCTCGTCGCGAGCCGCGGTCGACAGCGCTACCCCGAGCCGATCGCGAAAATCGCGTGCATGGGCTTCTTCGTCCGCGCTCAAGGTCGGGCGCGCGCGATACGCCAGCACGATCACTGCTGTGAGCTTGTCCTGCCAAAGCACCGGCAGCACGAAGAAGGCGCCGGCCTCGTATCGCGCGAGCGGAGCGAGATAGCCCACAGAGGCGTCGGCCCGTTCGATCCAGAAGGCCTCGCGCGCGGCGATCAGTTGTGCGCTCTCCTGCACGGCGAGATGCGTGCGTTCGACCATGGTTGGCGCGCCGGTCGTGTAGTCGCGGATGTGGCAGCGCCCCTCCCGCGCGCTGTCTCCGTCCACAACGGTGATGCAAGCGAAATCCGCCGGCACGATGTCGCGCAAACGCGCCAGTACCATGTCCAGCACGCGATCGACGTCCAAGGTCGACAGAATGACTTTATCGATCTCCGACAAGGTCGACAAGGCGTGAAACTGGCGGCCGAGCCGCGCCGTCATGCCGTTGAAAGAAGCCGCTAACTCGCCGAATTCGTCCTTGCGCTGGACTTCGACCCGGCTGGTGAAATCCTGTGCTGCGATGCGTCGCGTCGCATCGATCAAGCGCTCGAGCGGCACCAGGGTGCGCCGTATCTGGGTCACGCTGAGCATGCCGACCAGCAGAATCGACAGCCCGATTGCTGGAAGAAAGACCCCCTTGAATGCGGCTAGGGCAGCCAGGGTCTCGGACTCGGACTGGCTTGCCACCACTGTCCAGCTGTGCAGGAAGAACTGCGGGCGCAGAAAGACACCATAGTAACCGGCCACATAGCGCTCACCGCCCTCCGTCCAATCGAGTTGCCCGCCGCTGTTGCGCACGACTTGCGCGCTGAGCGCGGAAAACGCACTGTCGGGCGTCGGTCGAGAGCAGTACAGCGGGCGATTGCTTTCATCCAGCACGCAGAGATCGGTCATCGAAGGCAGTGACTCGCTGCGTCCCCACACATAGTCGGGAGCGAGCTCCGCAACCCATATCGCGCCGGCGACGGAAGCGGCATCGACCGGCGCTAGCATGATGATGACCGACCCTGCTTCTGTGCGGGTAGCGATGAGTAGCGATTTCCCGGAACGCAAGTGTGCTTCCTGGCGCTCGCTCAGTGCCGGCAGCACGGCCGGCGTGTTCATGAACGCGCGCACCTGACCGTCGGGCAGCGCGATACCGAGGGAGAGGAATCGCTCCCGCCAAATCGAGGCGGCCGTGCTCGGCGGAGCGGTGCCCTCCTTGCGCTCCGGCGCTAGCTGGCGCAACGCCTCTTCGAGCAACAACAGCCGCTCGTACATCGCCATGCCATAGCTAGTGCTGAAGCGAGTGAGCTCGTCGCGGCTCTGGGTGATGAGGAGCTTGTTGACTTCGCCGACCGAGAGCAGCGCCATCACTCCCATCGGAACGGCCGCCGACAGGACGAACAGCAGGAAGATGCGCCGCGCGATTCTGCTGCGCAGGAACGTCCCTTGCAGCTTCATCTGACGTTAGAAATCCTTGCCGAGGCCGATGAAGCGGCCGTCGCCGGCGCGTACCACGTCGTCGTGGCTGGCCTTCGCCGTGAGCGGCGTCGCAGTGGCGCCGTCTTTCCCCACGCTGTACAGGTCGAAGTCGGAATTGATCGGATTGAGCCTCTTATCTTTGCGGGCCTTGCCCTTGTCCTTGACGTCGGTCAAGTTCGTGTAGACGTACGGCCGTCCCCAAGGGTCGAGTGTGCCGGCTTTGCCGATCTCGGCGAGACTGTCCGGATAGCGATAGTTGTTGTCGAGGGCGAATTGGCTGATGACGGTTTGCATGTGGCCGATGTCTTGCACGGCCCTATACACTCGGCCTCGCTCGACATAGCGCTCGTAGGAGGCCATCGCGACCGTCGCGACGACGGCGAGAATGGCGATCGCCATGATGAGTTCTAGAACGGTGAATCCGTGCCAGAGTCGGCACCCGAAGTAGCGTTTTTTGTCTGCCGGGGTAGCCATGTGTCAAACCGAATCGGAAGAGGTACCCGCTCTCGCACGTTCTGTGCCAGGCGCGCTTACCCGCGGCTGATTTCGGCTCTGGGCAGGCCGATGCGACAAAAGTTAACGCTTGGCGGCGCTGGCGCTAGAAGTTGTCGCGAAACGCGGGACCCGCTTCCCGCGTAGAAGCGCCGATCGTGCGCTTGAGCAACACGAAAAGCGTCGATTTTGGTCGCGCAAGGAGCAACGGGCGCACACCCCAAGGGCAACGCCTGATGACTTACTCGGACGGCAAGTAAGTGAGCACCAGATTGTCGCGATGGATGAGTTCCGGCTCGTCGACGTAGCCGAGCACGCTTTCGATCTCCGTGCTCGGGCGACGGATGATTCGGCGCGCATCCTCGGCGCCGTAGTTGATGAGTCCGCGCGCGATCTCGCGCCCGTGCGCGTTGAGGCAGGAAACGACCGCGCCGCGCTCGAACTCACCGGACAGATGCAGGACACCGATCGGCAGCAGGCTCTTGCCGTCCTCACACAGTGCTTTGACCGCGCCGGTGTCCAGGGTGAGCCGACCACGCACTTGCAGATGATCGGCGAGCCATTGCTTGCGCGCCGCGATGGTTGCCGTCTCGGCGGTGAGCGTCGTGCCGATAGCCTCGCCCTCAGCAAGCCGCAGCAGGACGTTGGGCTCGCGGCCCGATACGATCAAGGTATGCGCGCCGCTACGGGCGGCGCGCGCGGCCGCCGCCACCTTGGTGATCATGCCGCCTCTGGCCAGCGAAGAGCCGGTGCCGCCGGCCATGCTGGCGACCGCCGGATCGTTCGCCTTGGCTTCCCGGACCAGGGTCGCGCTCGCGTCCTTGCGCGGATCGGCGGTGTACAGCCCGGCCTGATCGGTCAATATGATCAGCGCGTCGCCTTCGATAAGATTGGTGACCAAAGCACCCAGCGTATCGTTGTCGCCGAACTTGATTTCGTCGGTAGCGACGGTGTCGTTTTCGTTGATGATCGGAACGACATCCAATGCAAGCAAGGTACGCAAGGTGGAGCGCGCGTTGAGGTAGCGCCCGCGATGCGCCAGATCCTCGTGCGTCAACAGGATCTGGGCGGTGCGCAGGCCGTGCTCGCGAAAGCAGCTTTCGTACACTTGCACCAGGCCCATCTGCCCGACGGCGGCGGCCGCCTGCAGCTGGTGCAGCGCGTGCGGACGCCGCTTCCAACCCAACCGCTGCAAGCCTTCCGCGATGGCGCCGCTGGAGACCAGCAACACCTCCTTTCCGTGCCGTTTCAGCGCGGCGATCTGCGCTACCCACCCGGCGATGGCCGCTTGATCCAAGCCGGCGCCGTCATTGGTGAGCAAGCTGCTACCTATCTTGATAACCAGACGTTTGGCTTCTTTTGCGACCGCCATGACCAACGCTCGTCGACGAAACCCTACGCTGCCTCGGCGGAAAGCGTCGGCCGCGCCGCGCGCTCGAGATACTGCATCACGGCGTAACACAGTTCACGGCAACCTTCGCCGGTGAGGGCCGAAATCACGAAGTGCGGCCCCTTGTATCGGCAACGTCGCAAGAAGTCCTGCACTCGCCGCGCGCGTTCCTCATCATCGAGCATGTCGACTTTGTTGAGTACCAGCCAGCGCGGCTTCGCGTGCAGCGAGGGATCGTACTTCTTGAGTTCGGCCACGATGGCTTTCGCTTCGCGCACCGGGTCGGCGTGCGGATCGAACGGCGCCAGATCGACCACGTGCAATAGCAAACGGGTGCGCTGCAAGTGCCGTAAGAATTGATGCCCCAGCCCGGCGCCTTCGGCCGCGCCTTCGATCAAGCCGGGCACATCGGCCACCACGAAGCTGCGATTGTCGTCGATGCGCACCACGCCGAGATTCGGATGCAGAGTGGTAAACGGATAATCCGCCACCTTGGGCCGCGCCGCTGACACGGCACGAATAAGAGTCGACTTGCCGGCATTGGGCATGCCCAGCAGGCCAACGTCCGCTAGCACCTTGAGTTCGAGGTAAAGCTCGCGCGCCTCGCCCGCCTCACCGTGCGTGAATTGCCGCGGCGCGCGATTGGTGCTCGACTTGAAATGCAGATTGCCCAACCCGCCGCGGCCGCCGCGGGCGATCAACGCACGCTGGCCTTCTTGCGCCAGATCGGCGAGCAATTCGCCGGTGGCAACGTCTCTGATCACCGTTCCGACCGGGACGCGCAGCACCAAGTCCTCGCCGCCGCGGCCGTAGCAGTCCGACCCGCTACCTCTTTCCCCGTGGGGAGCGCGATAGACGCGCTCATAGCGATAGTCGATGAGGGTGTTCAGATTGCGATCGGACAGCGCGTAGATGCTGCCGCCGCGTCCTCCGTCGCCACCGTCCGGCCCGCCGCGCGGAACGAACTTTTCGCGCCGAAAGCTTGCCGAGCCGTCGCCGCCGTTGCCGGCAAACGCCTGGATAGTCGCTTCGTCGATGAACTTCATAGCAGTGCGCTAAACAAAAAGCCCCGTCTCTCGACAGGGCCTTGCGTGCCGAGTGACGGTGACCGGCTTGTTATTGAGCGGGCAACACGCTCACCGTACGCCGGTTGCTCGCGCCCTTAACCTTGAACTCGACTCGTCCCTGGATCTTGGCGAACAAGGTGTGATCCTTGCCGATGCCGACATTCTCGCCGGGGTGGAATTGCGTGCCGCGCTGGCGCACGATGATACTGCCGGC